>NZ_JABWQW010000015.1:0-119351 GCF_014268645.1 Pseudomonas sp. SWRI154 | reverse complement strand
CCTGATCCCATCCCGAACTCAGCAGTGAAACGATGCATCGCCGATGGTAGTGTGGGGTTTCCCCATGTGAGAGTAGGTCATCGTCAAGATTAAATTCCGAAACCCCTATCTGCTGACGCAGGTAGGGGTTTTGTTTGTGCGCCCAGCATGGGCGCAATCTTGTGGGTGAAAGTCCCGCCGTAAGCTGACCACAGCGAACGAAGTGAAGCGCAACTGCATGAGGGCGACCGAGTGTGGGGAGGAAGCGTGAATCGAAGCCATGAGCCGATGTACAAGAACCGGATACAAGGCGGAGCCGATCAGGGCGAGCGGGCATGCAACCGCAAAGCTCTTGTGGAGAAGTTCTTCGATCGGGTCGACCACGACATTTTGATTGATCGTTTACGCAAGCGGATTGCGGATCGGGCGGTTATCCGGCTGATTCGGGCGTATCTGGATGCGGGAACGCAGATCAATGGAGTAGTCGAGAAAAGCCGCTGCGGGGCGCCGCAAGGCGGTCCGCTGTCGCCGTTGTTGGCGAATGTGCTGCTGGACGAAGTGGATCGAGAGCTTGAACGTCGGGGCCATTGTTTCGTGCGTTATGCCGATGATGCGAATGTGTACGTTCGCAGCAAGAAGGCTGGGCAGCGAGTGATGGTCCTGCTGAAGCGTCTGTATGAAAAACTGCACTTGAGCGTCAACGAGAGCAAGAGTGCGGTGGCGAGCGCGTTCGGTCGCAAGTTTCTAGGCTATGCCTTTTGGGCGTCGCCCAAAGGCGTCAAGAGAGCGGTAGCGGTCAAGGCGCGTAAGCAGTTCAAACAACGTATCCGCTGGCTTACCCGGCGCTCAGGTGGACGCAGTTTGCAACAGGTCGTCGACCGTTTAAGGCCTTACCTGCTGGGTTGGAAGGCTTATTTTGACTTGTCACAAACCCCTCGAATCTGGCGAGAGCTGGACGAGTGGATACGACACCGACTCCGAGCGATCCAGCTCAAGCAGTGGCGGCGCGGTTCAACGATCTATCGGAGTTACGCAAGTTGGGAGCAAGTGAGGCTGTTGCCCGTAAGGTAGCGGGAAACTCTCGCTGCTGGTGGCGCAACAGCCGCTGTGAACTCAACCGAGTACTCGTATAGCGTGGTTCGACAGAATGGGTTTACCGCGCCTCTCCTGACCTCAATCTCTCGAACCGCCCGGTGCGGACCCGCATGCCGGGTGGTGTGGCAGGGGAGCGGCCTGTTAAAGGCCGTCCCCTATGCCGATTGCCCGCAGGAAAGTTCTTACGACAGACACGGACAGCTCCTGGCTGTCACAGCCACCCGACAGTGCTAAGGTTCTGCCCTAGCTTTTGCACTTTTCAAGGATGCCCTTATGCCAGACGCGACGTCCCTCACCCCTGCTTTCATGGTGGTCCATGGGAATCGCCTCGATGAGCTGCGTAGCCTGGTAATCAGCCTGATGCGGCGTTATCCGCTGGGGCCTCTTGAGAATGAAATCGCGCTGGTGCAAAGCAACGGCATCGCCCAATGGCTGAAGTTGGCACTGGCGGAAGATCCCCAGGACGATGACACGGGCGGTTGCGGTATTGCGGCTGCCATTGATGTGCAGTTGCCCGGCAGCTTTATGTGGCAGCTCTATCGGATGGTACTTGGCCGTGACGAAATTCCGGCCAAGTCGCTGCTGGATAAGGCTCCGCTCACGTGGAGGCTGATGCGCCTCCTTCCGCAATTGATCGAGCAAACCCATTTCGAACCCCTGCGACGTTTTCTTACCCATGACACGGACTTGCGCAAGCGATACCAACTGTCTGAGCGCCTGGCCGATCTGTTCGATCAATATCAGGTATACCGGGCCGACTGGCTTGAAGACTGGGCGCAGGGACGACATCAGACGAGAAGTGTCCGTGGTGAAGCCAAGCCGCTCGCTCCGGCAAATTGTTGGCAAGCGGAGTTGTGGCGGGCCTTGTTGCTGGATGTGGGTGAGAAGGGCATGGCCCAAAGCCGAGCAGGAGTTCATCAACGCTATATTGAGCGGATCAATAGCCTGGATGTCGCTCCCCAAAGTCTGCCTGCGCGAGTAATAGTCTTCGGCATCTCCTCATTGCCTGCACAAGCTCTTGAGGCTCTCGCCGGTCTGTCACGATTCAGCCAGGTTCTGTTGTGTGTCCACAACCCGTGCCGTCACCATTGGGCTGACATCGTGGCCGACAAGGATTTGCTTCGCCATCAATACAAGCGGCAGGCGCGCAAGACCGGCATGCCAGACACTCTCGACCCGCAAACTTTGCATCAGCATGCTCATCCGCTCTTGGCGGCCTGGGGGAAGCAAGGACGTGATTACATCAACCTCCTCGACAGTTATGACGATCCAGACACCTATCGTTCGGTATTTCGCGAGGGACGGATCGATTTGTTCAGCGAGAGTGATCCCACGACCCTTCTTAGCCAACTGCAGGATGACATCCTCGAATTGCGCCCCTTGGACGAAACCCGGGAACACTGGCCGGCGGTCGATACCGAGCGAGACGGATCGATCCGTTTTCATATTGCCCACAGCGCCCAGCGCGAAGTTGAAATCCTTCATGATCAATTGCTCGCCCATTTCAGCAAGGACCCGACCCTGCGCCCTCGGGATATCATCGTCATGGTCCCGGACATCGACAGTTATGCGCCGCATATCCGGGCGGTATTCGGCCAGCTCGACAGGACCGACCCTCGTTTCATTCCATTCACGCTGACCGACCAGGGCCAGCGTGGACGCGACCCGCTGTTGATTGCCGTCGAGCATTTGCTCAAGCTGCCTGATAGTCGCTTCCCGGTCAGCGAAATCCTTGATTTGCTGGATGTCCCGGCATTGCGCGAGCGGTTCGGCATCGACGAGGCTGACTTGCCGACACTGCACCGCTGGATCGAGGGAGCCGGCATCCGCTGGGGAATGAGCGCCGAGCATCGTGCCGGGTTGGGTTTGCCTGCGGAGCTTGAACAGAACAGCTGGCGTTTTGGCCTGCGTCGCATGTTGCTGGGATACGCGGTCGGCACCTCGCAGGCTTACGAGGGCATTGAGCCCTATGACGAAATCGGCGGCCTTGACGCCGCATTGATCGGTCCGCTGGTTGCTCTGCTGGACGCGCTTGAGGTCGCCCATCAAGAGCTTAGCCAACCGGCGTCACCCCAGGATTGGGGCTCGCGTCTGCATGATTTAATGCAGTTGTTCTTCTTGGCGAGCAATGAACATGACGACTATTTGTTGGCCCAACTGGAGGACCTGCGTGAAACCTGGCTGGAAACCTGTGATTCGGTTGGACTGGATGACGAGCTGCCTTTGACGGTCGTGAGAGAAGCCTGGCTGGCCGGGCTGGATCAGGGGCGATTGTCCCAGCGCTTCCTCGCCGGCGCGGTCAATTTCTGTACCCTGATGCCGATGCGCGCCATCCCCTTCAAGCTGGTCTGCCTGTTGGGGATGAACGACGGTGATTACCCACGAGCGCAACCACCGTTGGACTTCGACCTCATGGGTAGCGACTACCGACCTGGCGACCGTTCCCGGCGTGAGGATGACCGCTACCTGTTATTGGAAGCGCTGCTTTCTGCACGGGAGAAGCTTTATATCAGTTGGGTCGGCCGCAGTATCCGTGACAACAGCGAGCGGCCTGCATCCGTCTTGATCGGCCAGTTGCGTGACCATCTTGCCAGCGGCTGGCAATTGCCAGATGGCAATGGCGAGCTTCTCGAAGCACTGACCCAAGAACATCCTTTGCAACCGTTCAGCGCCCGTTACTTTTATCAGGGCGATGATCTGTTCAGCTATGCCAGCGAATGGCGCACGCTTCACCATAACCACGATCCGGTCGCCACGCCTCCAATGTTGGCACCCTACGTCCAGGAAGAACCCTTGGCCCTTGGTCAATTGCAGGACTTCCTACGCAACCCTGTCCGTCATTTCTTCAGTCAGCGGCTCAAGGTATTTTTCGAAACCTTTGAAGCTCCGCTGGCGAATGACGAACCCTTCGTCCTCGATGCCCTGCAGCGCTACAGCTTGAGTGACAGCCTGCTCGAGGCCGCGCTCGTTCGCCTCGATCAACCGGATCTGGCCCTGGAGGCTCATGCCAGGAGGTTACAGAACAGCGGCCTGTTACCCATGGCTGGTTTTGGTGAATGCATGCAGCGTGAGTTGGTCGAGCCGCTGCCTGACCTGCTCCAGCGTTACCAGCAGCTCCTGGCGTTATGGCCAACCCCGCTGACAAGCGCGTTGCCTGTCAGCCTGCAACTGAACGATGTCAGCGTAGAAGGCTGGCTCAGCGGCTTGCACCAGCGATCCGATGGTGAAGTCCTGGCCATCACCGCGATCCCGAACAGCATTGGCTCTGCCAAGACCCGCAAATGGCATCGCCTGATACGCCCCTGGGTCAACCATCTCGTAGCCTGCGCCAGCGGACTTTCGATGACGACGGCATTGGTCGCCAGCGACGATAGTTTACTACTGGCGCCTTTTGAGGAGACGGTTGCGCGAAAGCTGCTCGGCGATCTGTTGCAAGCCTGGCAGAGCGGTATGCGCCAGCCTTTACCGATAGCGGTGAAGACGGCTTTCGCCTGGCTCGGCCAGGGCGACCCGGACAAAGCCGAGGCGGCGGCTCGAAAAGCCTATGAAGGCGACGGGTTGACGTTTGAAGGTGAGCGACGCGAAAGCCCGGCGCTAGCTCGACAATATGCCGACTTCGATGCCTTGATGGCTGACGAAACATTTCCCGATTGGTGCGATGCGCTTTACCGACCGCTAATCGAAGCCGCGTGGCGTTCATTGGCCGCCGAGGAAGGACGTTCATGAGCCGGCAAATCCCTTTGGCCCTGGCCTTTCCGCTACGTGGCAGCCAGTTGATCGAAGCCAGCGCCGGGACTGGCAAGACCTTTACCATCTCGGCGCTGTACCTGCGCCTGGTGTTGGGGCATGGCGGTCCGCAGAACCGGTTTGGTCGCGAGCTCCTGCCTCCGCAAATCCTGGTGGTGACTTTTACCGACGCCGCCACCAAGGAACTGCGTGAGCGTATCCGCACGCGCCTGGCAGAGGCGGCGCGGTTTTTTCGCGACGAAATTCCTGCCCCGGACTCGTTGATCGCGGCGTTGCGCGACGAGTTCGATGCAGAGCAATGGGCAGCCTGTGCGAACCGACTCGATATTGCCGCGCAGTGGATGGACGAAGCGGCTGTTTCGACTATCCATAGCTGGTGCCAGCGGATGCTGCGCGAGCACGCTTTCGACAGCGGCAGCCTGTTTACCCAGACCTTGGAAACCGATCACAGTGAACTGCTCGGCGAGGTGCTGCGCGACTACTGGCGACTGTTCTGCTACTCGATGCAGGGCGAAGCGTTGAGCTGGGTGCGCACTCATTGGGGCGGGCCCGCCGCGCTACTGCCGCGAGTTAGAGGGTTGTTTGCCAGCGCGCGCGGCAATGGCGATGGACTTGCCCCTGCAGAACTCATCGCCGCGTCCCTGCAGGAGCGCAGCGCCGCCTTGCTCGATCTCAAGGCGCCTTGGCGCCAATGGGCCGTGGAGCTATTAGAGATCTGCCGGCAGGGCGTTGCCAATAAAAGCGTCGACGGGCGCAAGATGCAGGCCCGTTACTTCGAGCCGTGGTTTCAGAAAATCACCGCCTGGGTGGAAGACGAAAGCCTCGAACTCCTGGATATCGGCACCGGCTTCACGCGATTGACGCCCGAGGGCATGGCAGAGGCCTGGAAAGGCGAGGTGCCCAATCATCCCGGACTGGACGCCATGTCGGGCCTCAAGGCCAGCCTGGATGCGTTGCCTACCCCGGAGGCCGCAGTGTTGCAGCATGCCGCGCAGTGGGTCGGGGCGCGCTTCGAAGCGGAGAAACGTCGCCGGGCGGAGATGGGCTTCGACGACATGCTGTTGCGCCTGGACGCGGCTTTGCAGGCTGAGGGCGGGGAGCGCCTGGCGAGCTTGATTCGCGAGCAGTTTCCAGTCGCTTTGATCGACGAGTTCCAGGACACCGATCCGGTCCAGTACCGCATCTTCGAGAGCATCTACCGCATTGAGGATAATGATCCCGAGACGGGGCTTTTCCTGATCGGTGATCCAAAACAAGCCATCTATGCTTTTCGCGGTGCCGACATCTATACCTACCTGCGCGCCCGGCAAGCCACGGCTGGTCGGTTGCATACGCTGGGAACGAACTTCCGCTCCAGTCATGCCATGGTCAGCGCGGTGAACCATGTTTTCCAGAGCGCCGAGTCGCGTCCGCAGGGGCGCGGAGCTTTCTTGTTCCGTGAGCCATCGGGTAGCAATCCAGTGCCGTTCCTGCCTGTCGAGTCCCAAGGACGCAAGGAGTCTTTGCGGGTCGCGGGACAGGCCGTGGCAGCCCTGAATATCTGGCACCTGGCTTCGGACCAGCCCATTTCCGGCGCGGTGTATCGACAGCATATGGCCGCTGCTTGCGCCAGTGAAATCACGGCGCTGCTGAACGGTGGCCAGTCGGGGCGTGACGGATTTGTCCTGGATGAAACAATGCGTCGCGGGATTCTGCCCGCCGATATCGCCATTCTGGTACGCGATGGCAAGGAAGCGCAGGCCGTGCGGGGCGAGTTGTCTGCTCGCGGTGTGCGCAGTGTGTATCTGTCGGACAAGGACTCGGTCTTCGCCTCGCAGGAAGCACGGGACCTGCTGACCTGGCTCAAGGCTTGCGCCGAGCCGGATGTCGAGCGACCGCTGCGGGCAGCGCTGGCCAGTATCACCTTGAATTTGCCACTGACAGAGTTGGAACGCCTCAACCAGGATGAGCTGGCCTGGGAAAGTCGTGTCATGCAATTCCGTGGCTATCGGATGGTCTGGCGCACACAAGGCGTGCTTCCCATGCTGAGGCGTCTGCTGCACGATTTCAAACTGCCCCAGGCGCTGATGACGCGCGATGACGGTGAGCGCGTGCTAACCAACTTGTTGCACTTGTGCGAGCTGTTGCAACAGGCGGCGGTCGAGCTGGATGGCGAACAAGCGCTGATTCGATATCTTTGCGAACACCTGGCATTGACCGGGCAAGCGGGAGAAGAACAAATCCTGCGCCTGGAAAGCGACGAGCAGTTGGTCAAAGTGGTTACGATCCATAAATCCAAGGGACTCGAATATCCGTTGGTTTTCTTGCCGTTCATTTGCTCGACGAAACCGGTCGACGGCAGTCGGTTGCCTTTGCATTACCACGATGAAACCGGCCAGGCGCAGATAAGTCTCTCGCCTACCCCCGAGCTGATTATCAAGTCCGATGACGAGCGTCTGGCCGAGGATCTGCGCCTCTTGTACGTAGCGCTCACGCGCGCGCAGCATGCGTGTTGGCTGGGTGTCGCCGATCTCAAGCGCGGCAGCAACAATCGTTCGATCCTGCATCTGTCTGCCCTGGGTTATCTGCTCGGCGCAGGCGCGCCGTTGACCGAGTCGATGGGACTGGGACGGTGGCTGGAAGATCTGCAACAAGGCAGCCAGGCGGTGAACTGCCTGGAGATGCCGCAGCCCAGCGCCGAACACTACCGGCCTGCCCGCAACGACGCGTTACTGCTCGAGCCCTTGCTGCCCGAGCGTAAGGCCAGTGAAAACTGGTGGATCGCGTCCTACAGCGCATTACGCTTCGGTGACAGCCTCAATGCGGGTAGCGACACCGCACCGGAGAATCCGCAGGCGCAGAAGCTGTTCGATGACGAGCGACTCGACCCGGACGCGCCGAGGGAAGCTGTCGCTGCCGGCGGCGATATCCACCGCTTTCCCCGCGGTCCCAACCCTGGCACTTTTCTTCACGGACTTCTGGAGTGGGCCGCCGGCGAAGGCTTTCCAACGACGCCGGCGATCATCGAGGACGCCATTGCCCGGCGCTGCAATCGTCGGGGCTGGAACGGCTGGATCAATACGCTTGGCGATTGGTTGTTGCACCTGATCACAACGCCTTTGCCGAGCGGTGCGGACCAGACTCCGGTGGTGTTGGGGCAGTTGGAACGATTCCAGGTCGAGATGGAGTTCTGGTTCGCCAGCCATAAGGTCGACGTGCTCAAGCTCGATAACCTGGTCTGCCGATCGACCCATGGTGGCGTGGCTCGCATCGCTGCGGAGCCGGTGTTGCTCAACGGTATGTTCAAGGGCTTCATCGACTTGACCTTCGAGCACGACGGTCGTTATTACGTGGCCGATTACAAATCCAATTGGTTGGGTATCGATGATGCGGCCTACACCGAGCAGGCCATGGAGCAATCGATCCTGGACAATCGTTACGATCTGCAATACGTGTTGTACCTGCTGGCCCTGCATCGCCAGCTCAAGGCGCGCTTGCCCAACTATGAATACGACCGGCACGTGGGTGGCGCGTTATACATCTTCCTTCGCGGAACGCGCGCAGCCAGCCAGGGCGTTTACTTCACCAAACCCCCACGAATCCTTATCGAGCAACTCGATCGCCTGTTCCAAGGGGCGCCCGAACCCAAGGCCGAGCCGGCGTGGGTGCAGGGAGAATTGTTATGAGTCGTTCTTTTGCCGATCTGCTGCCCAAGGCGTCCGATGACGAGAGCCTGATGAAACTGGCGCCCTTGGGCCACGCCAATGACCTTTTACTGTTGCTCACGCGGTGGGTGGAGCGCGGTTGGCTGCGGGCACTGGACAAGGCTTTTGTCGCGTTTCTCCATGAATTGGCGCCTGATGACGACCCGTTGGTCTTGCTTGCCGCGGCACTCACCAGCCATCAACTGGGCCACGGGCATGTCTGCCTGGACTTGTTCGAGACACTCAAGGAGCCGGATTTTGCACTGTCATTGCCCCCGGAAGGTGACCTGCAAAGCGGGGCACTGCTGCCGTCCCAGGTGTTGCGAACCCTGGAGGGGGCCCATTGGTGCAAGGTCCTGGCATCGAGCCGGCTGGTAGCCCTGGCTGTCGATAAGGGCGAGGAGGCGCAGCAACGCCCGTTGGTACTGTCCGGCAAGCGCCTTTACTTGCGTCGTTACTGGGGATACGAACGACGGATCGATGAGGCGTTGCGCCAGCGACTGGCCGAACATGAAACTGCTCCCGCTGACCTGGGCGAGCGCCTGGCCGGGTTGTTCGGGCCGGCCAGCAAGACAGCACCGATCGACTGGCAGAAACTGGCCTGTGCGTTGGCGACACGGAGCGCCTTCAGCATCGTCACCGGTGGCCCGGGCACCGGCAAGACCACTACGGTCGTGCGCCTGCTCGC
The DNA here is from genome assembly GCF_014268645.1 of Pseudomonas sp. SWRI154. NCBI lineage: Bacteria > Pseudomonadati > Pseudomonadota > Gammaproteobacteria > Pseudomonadales > Pseudomonadaceae > Pseudomonas > Pseudomonas sp. SWRI154. Next base: position 110,159 of record NZ_JABWQW010000015.1, on the reverse strand, counting down.
CTTGCTGCAGGCACCGGCCGTCGAGGCTGGAAAACCGCTGCGCATTCGCCTGGCCGCGCCCACCGGCAAGGCAGCGGCACGCCTGACCGAGTCCATCAGCCAGCAGGTCCGCACGCTGGATGTGACCGATGCCGTGCGCGAACGCATTCCCTGCGAAGTCACCACGGTCCACCGGTTACTGGGCAGCCGTCCCGGTACCCGACATTTTCGTCATCATCGGGGCAATCGATTGCCACTGGATGTATTGGTGGTCGATGAAGCGTCGATGATCGACTTGGAAATGATGGCGAATTTGCTGGATGCGCTGCCGGCTCATGCGCGGTTGGTATTGCTGGGGGACAAGGACCAGTTGGCTTCGGTAGAGGCCGGTGCGGTACTGGGGGATTTGTGCCGGGATGCCGAGGAAGGCTGGTACAGCCCGCAGACCCTGGCCTGGCTCGAGTCCGTCAGCGGGGAAAACCTGACGGCCAGCGACCTGAAGCAGGACCTCGATGGTGCTCACCCCTTGGCCCAGCAAGTGGTAATGCTCAGGCATTCGCGGCGTTTTGGCGAGGGCAGTGGTATCGGCCAACTGGCTCGCAGGGTCAATGCGCAACAGCCTGAGCAAGCCCGTCAGTTGTTGTCGCAAGGCCAATATGACGACCTGTTTACCCTGGCCTTGAAAGGTGAGCACGACGGGACGCTTGAGCGTTTGTTGCTCGACGGCCTGCCAGCCGGGCCACAAGGATATCGGCATTATTTGAGCGTAATGCGGCAACTGCGCCCGGCCATTTCTCGCCCGTTGGAAGATCACTGTTGGGCCGATTGGGCGCGGGATGTCCTGTCGGCATTCGACGAGTTCCAGCTGCTTTGCGCCGTACGCAAAGGTCCGTGGGGCGTCGAAGGGCTGAATCTGCGAATCACCGCCGCACTGCTCAGGGCTCGCCTGATCGAAAATGATCACCTGTGGTACGAGGGGCGTCCGGTTTTGATGACCCGCAACGACTATGGGCTCGGATTGATGAACGGCGATATCGGCATTGCCCTCAAGCTGCCCGAGCGTGACGGGCCTGACGCGGGCAAACAGGTCTTGCGGGTCGCCTTCCCGCGTAACGATGGCCAGGGTGGCGTACGTTTCGTACTGCCCAGTCGCTTGAATGATGTGGAAACCGTGTACGCCATGACCGTACACAAGTCCCAGGGCTCGGAATTCACCCACACGGCATTGATTCTTCCCGATGCGTTGAATCCGGTATTGACCAAGGAACTGGTGTATACAGCCATTACCCGGGGCAAGCGCTGGTTCAGCCTGATAGAGCCGCGGGCGGAAATATTCGAGGAAGCGGTCCGGCGCAAGGTCAAGCGCTTGAGCGGATTGATGTTGGAATGGGAGCAGCTGAATGAATGATCAAGCTATAGCGGTGCAAAGTCTCGACCATGAAACGCCTGTTTCTTGTCGGAAGCCTCTATAGGTCATCGTCTCGCTGGCTTTTTGACACTGTGTTATCGTTCCGGCTCGTATCGACAGCCAAGAGATTGTCCATGACAACGACGCTATGGGAGACAGTTCGCAGGAAGCGATGCCGGCATTATTTGCCTGCTGCTCTCTTGTGTTTGCTGTCGCCTGTTGCTGTCGCTCAGGATCCACCGTCCACGACCCGAGCCGACCTGCGAGCCGAGGCGGTTGCGCAAGTCGTGATGGGCATTCTCAGCTACGCTCGCTGGCCTGTGGAGCCAACGCAGCTGCAACTGTGCATCGTCGGGCCGACCCAATACACGGACGATCTCGTCAAAGGCAACATCCAGGCCACCGGTCGGCCGGTGGTCGTGCAGCGAGTGCTGGCGGACCATCCAAGCATTCCCACCGACTGCAACGCCGTCTACATCGGCCAACTGACCGGCGATGAACGCGCCCGCCTGTTTGCCTCTTTGATCGGTAAACCGGTGTTGAGCATCAGCGAGGGCGGCGATCAATGCACTGTCGGCAGCCTGTTCTGCCTGCGGGTCGGTGATGAACAAGTGTCGTTCGAGGTCAATCTCGATTCGGTGGCCCGCAGTGGCGTGCGTATCCATCCGAGCGTGCTGCAGCTATCACGCCGCAGGCCTGCCGCACCATGAATTCGTCCAAACCACGGATTCGTCCTACGTTGGGCTCGGTCATCGGCCGCGGTCATTTGATCGTCGCGCTGGTGGCGATCACCATGGCCAGCGTTTCCCTGACGTTGCTGGGTGTACTTGCCTTGCGTGTCTATGCCGATCACAACTTGCACCTCATCGCCCGTTCCATCAACTACACCGTGGAAGCCGCCGTGGTGTTCGATGACGCGGCTGCCGCCACCGAAGCGCTTGCCTTGATTGCCAACACCGAAGAAGTGGCCGATGCCCAGGTGTTCAACGAGCACGGTCGATTGTTGGCCCACTGGCAGCGACCGGAAACCGGCCTGTTGTCGGAGCTGGAAATGCATATCGCCAAGGCCTTCCTGGAAAAGCCCATCAGCCTGCCCATCGTCCATCAAGGGCAGAATGTCGGCAGGATCCTGCTGGCAGGACATGGCGGCAGCCTGTTGCGTTTTCTGCTCAGCGGCCTGGCGGGGATCATTTTATGCACGGCGATCAGCGCCTGGGTCGCGCTGTTTCTGGCGCGACGTCAGTTGCGGGCGATCACCGGGCCTCTGCGCAGCCTGGCTGAAGTGGCTCACGCCGCGCGCTGCGAACGCGTCCTGGACCGTCGGGTGCCGCCGGCAGATATCGCCGAGCTGGACAATCTGGGCAATGACTTCAACGCGTTGCTCGCTGAACTTGAATCCTGGCAGACCCATTTACAAAGCGAGAACGAAACCCTGGCCCACCAGGCCAGCCACGACAGTCTGACGGGGTTGCCGAACCGGGCGTTTTTCGAGGGCCGGCTGATCCGTGCGTTGCGTAATGCCAACAAGCTCGACGAGCAAGTGGCCGTCCTGTATTTGGACAGTGATCGTTTCAAGGGCATCAATGACAACTTTGGTCACGCCGCCGGTGACGCGGTATTGACCGCCGTCGCGACCCGGGTCCGCGCGCAGCTGCGAGAGGATGACCTGGTGGCGCGCCTGGGCGGTGATGAGTTCGCCGTGCTGTTGTCGCCCTTGCACAAGATCGAGGACGCCGAACGTATCGCGGAAAAAATCATCGCCAGCATGGAGATGCCAATTCAATTGCCCGGCAATGCCTCGGTCCTGACTTCCCTCAGTATCGGCATTGCCGTTTACCCAGAGCATGGCGCCACGCCCGGCGCCCTGCTCAGTGCCGCCGATGCGGCGATGTATCAGGCCAAACGTCTCGCCCGAGGCGGCCAACACACGGCGGGGTCGGAGCACTCGGTCGCGGATCTTCAAACCAGGAGCTGATTGCATGCTTACAAATTCTCGTTTTCCTCTGCTGCGTTGCGCGGCATTTCTATGCATCGCGATTTTTACCCTGACTGCATGCCAGACGGCACCGCAGAAAGGGCTTTCCCCGGCACAGATAGCGGTCCTCAAGGAGCAGGGGTTCAAATTGACTGACGAAGGCTGGGCCTTCGGTCTTTCCGGCAAGGTGCTGTTTGGTAGCGACGTGGAAAGCCTCAACCCGGCCAGTACCGAGATCGTCGAGCGGATCGGCAAGGCGCTGCTGGGTGCAGGTATCGAGCGCGTACGCGTCGATGGCCATACCGACGCATCAGGCTCCCAGGCCTACAACGAACAATTGTCGATACGACGGGCCAACAGTGTCGGCAAAGTGTTGATCGGCGTCGGCATGCGCGAAGAAAACGTTCAATTACGCGGCCTCGGCAGCAGCCAGCCAGTCGCCTCCAACGACACCGCCAACGGTCGCACTGAGAATCGTCGCGTCGCCATCGTGGTCATCGCCGACTAGTCGGCGAACACCATCTCTCGGCTGGCGCCCATCAGCAATGGCTGGTTCTGTTCGGTCACCTCGCGGATGTAATCCCACAACAGGGTGATCCGCTTGAGCTTCCTCAGGTCTTCTCTACAGTACATCCAGAACTGCCGGGTCACGGTGATTTCCTCTGGCAGTACCGGCAGCAAACGCGGGTCTTGGGCGGCCAAAAAACACGGCAGGATTGCCAGCGACCGGCCTTGCTGCGCCGCCACGTATTGCGCGATCACGCTGGTGCTGCGCAGATGCGCATGCGCGCCGGGAAGCACGTTGGCCAGGTAGAGCAGCTCGGAACTGAACGCCAAATCGTCCACATAGCTGATGAACGAATGCTTGCCCAAGTCTGCCGGACGGTGAATGGGCGGGTGGTTGTCCAGGTATTGCTGGGTGGCGTAGAGCTGCAGCCGGTAGTCGCACAGTTTGCAGCATACATACGGGCCGTGTTCGGGGCGTTCCAGGGCGATGACGATGTCGGCTTCGCGCTTGGACAGGCTGATGAAGTGTGGCAGCGGCAGGATATCTACGGAGATCGCCGGATAGGCATCGACGAAGTGGCTCAACTGCGGCGTGACGAAGAAGCTGCCGAAGCCTTCGGTACAGCCCATGCGCACATGACCGGACAGCGCCACTCCTGAACCCGACACTTGCTCGCAAGCCATGTGCAGCGTGCTTTCGATCGACTCCGCGTAACCCAGTAATCGTTGGCCTTCGGCGGTCAGGACAAAACCGTTGGTCCGGGACTTCTCAAACAGCAGTGTACCCAGTGATGTTTCCAGCGAGCTGATGCGTCGGGACACGGTGGTGTAATCGACAGCCAGCCGTTTCGCCGCCGTACTGGCCTTGCGGGTGCGTGCCACTTCGAGGAAAAACTTGAGGTCGTCCCAGTTCAGCGACCCCAGGGAGGTGATGTTTTTTTGCATGATGGACCGGTTTTTATGTGCGTTCTTATTAGAAGTTTGCACATCTATACTCCAAAAACCGTCTCGTCACCAAGGTGTCTGTGTACCTTGGTCTTTGAACCAGCGCTCTCTTATAAGAACAATCCCGGAGGCCGGCATGAACGTTTCCCTTACGCCCAGCGATACCACTCTGCAAACCGTCAAGTTGTTGATCAATGGCGAGTGGGTTGAATCCCAGTCCAGCGAATGGCATGACATCGTCAACCCGGCCACCCAACAGGTGCTGGCGCGGGTCCCGTTTGCCACTGCGCCGGAAGTCGACGCTGCCATCGCCGCCGCTCAGCAAGCGTTCCAGACCTGGAAACTGACGCCCATCGGTGCGCGGATGCGCATCATGCTCAAGCTCCAGGCGTTGATCCGTGAGCACTCCAAGCGCATCGCCGCGGTGCTCAGCGCCGAGCAGGGCAAGACCATTGCTGACGCCGAGGGCGATATTTTCCGCGGCCTGGAAGTGGTCGAGCACGCCTGTTCCATCGGCACCCTGCAAATGGGCGAGTTTGCCGAGAACGTCGCCGGTGGCGTGGACACCTACACGCTGCGCCAGCCGATCGGTGTGTGCGCGGGCATCACCCCGTTCAACTTCCCGGCAATGATCCCGCTGTGGATGTTCCCAATGGCCATCGCCTGCGGTAATACCTTCGTGCTCAAGCCGTCCGAGCAGGATCCGCTGTCGACCATGTTGCTGGTAGAGCTGGCCATCGAGGCCGGCGTGCCGGCGGGCGTGCTCAACGTGGTGCATGGCGGCAAGGACGTGGTGGATGCGCTCTGCACCCACAAGGACATCAAGGCGGTTTCCTTCGTCGGTTCGACAGCGGTCGGCACCCATGTCTATGACTTGGCGGGCCGTCACGGCAAACGCGTGCAATCGATGATGGGCGCCAAGAACCACGCGGTCGTGCTGCCGGATGCCAATCGCGAGCAGACCCTCAATGCTTTGGTTGGCGCGGGGTTCGGCGCGGCGGGCCAGCGCTGCATGGCGACCTCGGTCGTGGTGATGGTGGGCGCGGCCAAGCAATGGTTGCCGGAGCTCAAGGCCCTGGCGCAAAAGCTCAAGGTCAACGCGGGCAGCGAGCCGGGTACCGACGTCGGCCCGGTGATTTCCAAGCGGGCCAAGGCACGCATCCTCGAATTGATCGAAAGCGGCGTGCAGCAAGGCGCGAAGCTTGAACTGGACGGTCGCGACATCAGCGTACCGGGCTTCGAGCAGGGCAACTTCGTTGGCCCGACGCTGTTTTCCGGCGTAACCACCGACATGCGCATCTACACCGAAGAAATCTTCGGCCCGGTGCTGGTGGTGTTGGAAGTCGACACCCTGGATCAGGCGATTGCCCTGGTCAATGCCAATCCCTTCGGCAACGGCACCGGCCTGTTCACCCAGAGCGGGGCGGCGGCGCGCAAGTTCCAGAGCGAAATCGACGTCGGCCAAGTGGGCATCAATATTCCAATCCCGGTGCCGGTGCCGTTCTTCAGCTTCACCGGTTCCCGCGGTTCGAAACTCGGTGACCTCGGTCCGTACGGCAAACAAGTGGTGCAGTTCTACACTCAGACCAAGACTGTTACCGCGCGCTGGTTCGATGATGACAGCGTCAACGACGGTGTGAACACCACCATCAATTTGCGTTGAGGAGCCGGACATGAATATCGCATTTATCGGCCTGGGCAACATGGGCGCGCCGATGGCGCGCAACCTGCTCAAGGCCGGCCATTCGCTGAATCTGTTCGACCTGAACCAGACCGTGCTGGCCGAGCTCGCGGCATTGGGCGGCACCATCAGCGCCTCGCCTCGTGATGCGGCGCAAGGCGCGGCGCTGGTCATTACCATGCTTCCGGCTGCCGCTCATGTGCGCAGTGTCTGGCTCGGTGAGGACGGCGTGCTCGCTGGCATCGCCGCCGGCACGCCGGCGGTGGATTGCAGCACCATCGATCCGCAAACCGCCCGCGACGTAGCGGCTGCCGCTGCCAGGCAAGGCGTGGCCATGGCCGATGCGCCTGTCTCGGGCGGCACCGGCGGCGCGGCGGCGGGCACCCTGACCTTCATGGTGGGCGCCACGCCTGAATTGTTCGCGACCTTGCAGCCTGTGCTGGGGCAAATGGGCCGCAACATCGTGCACTGCGGCGACGTCGGCACCGGGCAGATCGCCAAGATCTGCAACAACCTGCTGCTGGGGATTTCCATGGTCGGCGTCAGCGAAGCCATGGCGCTCGGTGATGCCTTGGGGATCGACACGCAAGTGCTGGCCGGCATCATCAACAGCTCGACGGGTCGTTGCTGGAGCTCGGACACCTATAACCCATGGCCCGGCGTGATCGAGACAGCTCCGGCGACGCGAGGTTACACCGGCGGTTTCGGTGCCGACCTGATGCTCAAAGACCTGGGCCTGGCCACCGAGGCCGCACGGCAGGCCCGTCAGCCAGTGATCCTGGGGGCGGTGGCGCAGCAGTTGTATCAGGCAATGAGCCAACGGGGCGAAGGCGGAAAGGATTTTTCGGCGATTGTGAACAGCTATCGCAAGCCGCAACAGGATCATTGATATCGAGAGGCTTTTGTGGCGAGGGAGCGGGCTCCCTCGCCACAGGTGGTCTCTCGTTTTTTTTGTTTCAGGCAAACACGAAGTATTTGCGCACGGTCTCGACCACTTCCCAGGTGCCTTTCATGCCTGGCTCAACGACAAAAATGTCACCGGCCCGCAGGTGAATCGGCGCCATCCCGTCCGGGGTAATCACGCAGTAGCCTTCCTGGAAATGGCAGTATTCCCACTTCACGTAATCCACACGCCATTTGCCAGGTGTGCAGATCCAGGTGCCCATGATCTTGCTGCCGTCTTCGCTGGTGTAGGCATTGAGGTTGACGGTATGTGGGTCGCCTTCGAGTTTTTCCCATTTGCAAGCATCGAGTACGGGCAGCGGATGGGTGTCGCGCAGGACGGTGATGGGGGCGGTCATGTGAGCTCCGAAAGGGGCAGAAAAGAACCTGCACCCTAGCGTGGCGCGAGACCTGGCAGATGCCTGTGCTCGACACCGGGCTGTCCAGAAGCGCGCGTCACTCGGCCAAATGTCTGGCCATGGCTTTGGCATACGCGGGCAAACGTTCGAAATTGCGCGCGCATAACAACAATGCCCGGTGTGCCCAGGCTTCCTGCAGCGGGACGCAATGAAACGCAGGCTCGCGCGGGCGGCGCTCAATTGCGGCGTTCGGCACGATGGCAATGCCAGCACCATGGGCCACCATGCGGATCACCCCGTCGAAACCGTCGGCGCGAATGCGGATCTGCATGCGTGAGCCGAGGTGCAGTGCTTGTTCTTCCAGGTGGATCGCCAGGGCGCTCGATGCGTTCAGACCGACATAATCGTGGCTGAGGGTTTCGCTGAAGCTCGGCGTGCGACCGTCCGCCAAGGGATGTCCGGCCGGTAGGATCAAAACCAATGGGTCGTCGCGAAAAGGCCAGGTCTGAAGGCCGCTGGTATCCACCGCGTCGGAAACGATACCCAGGTCCGCCGCGCCTTGGCGCAGTGCATGAGTGATTCGGGCGCTGGGCAATTCCTGTTGATCGATGTCGAGGTTCGCATGGGCCTTGAGGAAGCTCGCCAGCAACTCCGGCAGGTATTCGGTCATGGCGCTGGTGTTGCACAACAGCCGCACCCGCCCTTTGACGCCTTTGGCGTATTCGCCCAAGTCCTGCTGCAGATGCTCGGCGTGTTGCAGCAGGACCCGGGCATGCTGCGCCAAGGCTTTGCCCGCCGGCGTCGGGGTGACGCCGCGCCGCCCGCGTTCGAGCAAGGCGATGCCCAGGGAGGCTTCCATGGCTCGGACACGCGCGCTCGCCGCCGCCAGGGATAAATGGCTGTTGGCAGCGCCGGCGGTGATATTGCCGGTATCGAGGATGTTCAGGTAGAGCCGCAAGTCAATGAGGTCGAAGTGCATGGAAAGCTCCAGCCTCTTGCAGGGAGAGAGGCTGCCTGAGTATATGGCAGATTTTCAAGCAAACGCTCGCGGCGCAGGATACGCCCATGAATACACTTATCGCGTTTTATCAGAACCTCGGCCCGGCGCTGTCTCTATTGGTCATTGGCACCTTCCTGCTGGCCGGCACGATCAAGGGCGTGATTGGCCTTGGGCTGCCGACCATCTCGATGGGTTTGCTCGGGCTGGCTATGGCGCCAACGCAGGCTGCGGCGTTGCTGATCATTCCGGCAACGCTGACCAACGTTTGGCAATTGGCGTTTGGCGGGCATCTGCGAGCGCTTATCCGGCGTTTATGGCCGCTGCTGCTGGCGATTTTCATCGGCACCGGTCTCGGCACGCTGTGGATCGGCATGGTAGGCGGCGCCTGGGCGGTGCGGGCGCTCGGTGCCGCGCTGGTGTTGTATGCATTGAGTGGGCTGTTGTTGCCAACGCTGCGGGTCAACGCCAGCAGCGAACACTGGCTCGCTGCGCTCTGCGGCCTGCTTACCGGTGTGATCACTTCGGCGACTGGCGTGTTCGTCATCCCGGCGGTTCCATACCTGCAAGCGTTGGGCTTGAGCAAGGATGAGCTGGTGCAAGCCCTCGGCCTGTCATTCACCGTCTCGACACTGGCCTTGGCGACCGGCCTGCTATGGCGTGGCGCCCTGGGCGGCGGCGAGTTGAGCGCTTCGCTGCTGGCGTTGGTGCCGGCGCTGTTGGGGATGTGGCTGGGGCAATGGCTGCGCCAGCGAATCAGCGCCGTGCTGTTCAAACGGGTCTTTTTCGTCGGCCTCGGCGTGCTTGGCGGCCATCTGTTGATCAGCGGCTAGCCGAGGATCGACTGAGCATGTCGACGCGGCGGATATCGAAGTCGCGTTCCAGATAGTCCATGCGCTGCTCAAAGAACTGCTTCATATGCGGCAAGTCCGAATGCACGTCCAGGTCGGCCTCGGACGCCCAGATCTCATAGAAGATGAACAGCGTCGGGTCCTGCTGGTCGCGCAGCATGTGGTACTCGATACAACCGGGCTCGGCGCGGCTCGGTTCGACGTAGGCGCGAAACAGCGCTTCGAAGGCTTCGGCTTGTTCGGGACGGGTCTTGGCGTACAGGATAAAACCGTGCTGCTGGCTCATCGGAGGAGTCCTGAAATGACTGTTTGAGCGGATTTTACGGCAACAATCAGCGGCTCATTTTTGCGTATTGGTCAAATCAGTTTTGCTGTTGCAGTGCTTATTCCGCGCGTAAGTCCCCGATACTCTGCCGCCATCATTTTCAACCGTCCCTTCGCCACCCGCTCAATGGCGCACGCCAGGGGACCTGATGAGGCTCTTCATGAAAAAAGTCCTGCTGCTCAACGGCGGTAAACAATTCGCCCACTCAGACGGTCGTTACAACGCCACTCTTCATGACACGGCGGTCAGCGTATTGGACCGCGGCGGTTTTGATGTGAAAACCACCTTTATCGACGGCGGCTATGACATCAAGGAGGAAGTCGCCAAGTTTCTCTGGGCCGACGTGATCATCTACCAGATGCCGGGCTGGTGGATGGGCGCGCCATGGACCGTGAAGAAATACATCGACGAGGTCTTCACCGAAGGCCACGGCAGCCTCTATGCCAGCGACGGTCGCACCCGTTCCGACGCATCGCAAAAATACGGCAGCGGCGGCCTGGTGCAGGGCAAGCAATACATGCTGTCGCTGACCTGGAACGCCCCGCAACAAGCCTTCGACGACCCGACTGATTTCTTCGAAGCCAAGGGCGTGGACGCCGTCTATTTCCCCTTTCACAAAGCCAACCAGTTTCTCGGCATGACCGGCCTGCCGACGTTCCTCTGCGTGGACGTGATGAAGCGTCCCAACATCGAAGAGGATGTGGCGCGGTATGAGCGGCATTTGATTGAGGTTTTCGGCCTTTCGCGGTAATCCGGCTACTATCGGGACTTACCCGAAAGCAATCCCGCACCCAAGGCGAGCGGGCTTCTGTGGCGAGGGAGCTTGCTCCCGCTCGGGCGCGCAGCGGCCGCCTTTTTAGGGCTGCTACGCAGCCCAGCGGGAGCAAGCTCCCTCGCCACAAAAGCATCCTTCACACTGGATGTGCATTCCAACAAGAGGACGTCTGTGAAAGCCAGATCCGACGAGTTGCAGATCTTCGTCTGCGTGATCGAATGCGGATCCATCTCCGCCGCCGCCGAGCAGGTCGGACAGACGCCATCGGCGGTCAGCCGCACGTTGTCGCGCCTGGAAGCCAAGCTCGATACCACGCTGATCAACCGCACCACACGCCGCATGGACCTGACCGAGGAGGGGAAATATTTCTTCGAACAGGCCAAGGGCATTCTCGACCAGATGGAAGAGCTGGAAGAGCGTCTATCGTCCCGCCAGAAGAACCCTGCCGGGCGCTTGCGGATCAATGCCGCCTCGCCGTTCATGCTGCACGCCATCGTTCCGCACATCGAAGAGTTCCGCACGCTCTACCCGGACATCCAGCTCGAGCTCAACAGCAACGACCTGATCATCGATTTGCTGGAGCAAAGCACCGACGTTGCCATCCGCATCGGCACCCTCACCGACTCGACGCTGCACGCGCGGTCGCTGGGTTGCAGTCCGTTGCACATCCTGGCCAGCCCGGCGTACCTCAAGCGGCACGGCACACCTACAAGCGTCGCCGAGCTGGCCGAGCATTCGCTGCTGGGTTTCGCCCAGAACGACGGCCTCAACCAGTGGCCGCTGCGCCACGTTCACGGGGACCGCTGGCCGATCCAGCCGGCTATCAGCGCGTCCAGCGGCGAAACGGTGCGTCACCTGGCGCTGCAAGGGCAGGGCGTCGCCTGCTTGTCGGACTTCATGACCCGCGACGACATCAGCGCCGGCCGTCTCAAGGTATTGCTGGCCGATGCTAACAGCGGCTACCGCCAGCCGATCAACGCGGTGTACTACCGCAACTCCCAACTGGCATTGCGGATCCAGTGCTTTTTGGACTTCATCCAAGGCAAACTCGCCGGGTACGCTTCGCGAGAACTCCATGGCTGACTCGTGACTTCCAGGTCAATCAACCAACCAGGTGTTGGACTCAGTCGTGATGCACGCCCGCGCGCTTGAGCATCTGCTTGCAACGCTCCGACAGATGAAATACCCGCAGGTGCTTGCCTGCTTTGCTGTACCGCTCACGCAAGGTCTTCAGCGCGGCGATGGCCGAGTAATCGACGAAGCTCAGATGACGGCAATCCAGGGTCACCAGGTCCGGGTCGTTGGCCGGGTCGAACTGGTTGAGGAACGGCGTCGTCGAGGCGAAGAACAGCGTGCCGTGCAGGCGATAGAGCTTGCTGCCGTCTGCTTCCAGGTGCGCGTCGGCGTACAGCTCCCGAGCTTGTTGCCAGGCGAAATTGAGCGCCGCGATGACGATCCCGCACAGTACGGCCATCGCCAGGTCGGTGAACACGGTGATGGTCGTGACCGCAACGATTACCAGCACATCATTCTTTGGCACTTTGTTGATCACCCGCAGTGAGGCCCAGGCGAAGGTCTGTTGCGACACCACGAACATCACTCCCACCAGCGCGGCCAACGGAATGCGCTCGATCAGTGGCGACAGGAACAGCACGAACAGCAACACCATCACCCCAGCCACCACGCCGGATAACCGGCCGCGACCGCCGGAGCTGAGGTTGATCACGGTCTGGCCGATCATCGCGCAACCGCCCATCCCGCCGAACAGGCCGGACGCCAGGTTTGCCGCACCCAACGCCACGCACTCGCGGTCCGGGTAGCCACGGCTTTGAGTAATTTCGTCGGTCAGGTTCAGGGTCAGCAGCGTTTCCAGCAGGCCGACCATGGCCATCACCACGGCATAGGGCGCGATGATTTGCAGGGTTTCCAGGTTCCAGGGAATGTCCGGCAAGGCAAAGACCGGCAAGCCGCCGGCGATGTGCGCCATGTCGCCCAGGGTGCGGGTCGGCAGGCCGAGCAAGTACACCGCCAGGCCAACGCCGAGGATCGCCACCAGGGCCGGCGGCACGCTGCGGGTCAGGCGCGGCAGCAGGTAGACAATAACCATCGTCAGCGCCACGAGACCGGCCATCAGGTACAGCGGAGTACCGCTCAGCCAACTTCCGTCACTTTTGAAATGCTCCAATTGAGCCAGGGCGATGACGATGGCGAGGCCGTTGACGAACCCGAGCATCACCGGGTGCGGGACCATGCGCACCAGTTTGCCCAATCGCAACAGTCCGAACGCCATCATGATCAGCCCGCCCAACAGGATCGTGGCCAGCAAGTATTGCGCGCCGTGTTGCACCACCAGCGCGACGATCACCACCGCCATCGACCCCGCTGCGCCCGACACCATGCCGGGGCGTCCGCCGAACAGGGCGGTCAGCGTGCAGATGATAAACGCGCCATACAGCCCCATCAGCGGATTGAGGTGGGCCACCAAGGCGAAGGCGATGCATTCGGGCAGCAAGGCGAAAGAAGTGGTGAGGCCGGCAAGGGCGTCGGCGCGAAGACGTGCTGGTTTCATGGTTTACCTGACTGGGCGCCGGTTGAGAGTCGGCTGCCTGGAATGGAGCAAAAAAGCAGGGGGGCGATGGTACGGAATTGAGGGGCGGGCGGCCAGCCATCTGTGGCGAGGGGATAGATTTCCTCGCCACACGGGCAATGAAAGTCTCGCGAGGAATTTTCATCCACGCCGCGTCGCGATATCCGTCAGCGACATTTCTTGTCTGCGTACGAAAATTACTTTCAATGGGTTTGAAGAATCGTCGTCGAAATGATTTATGAGTTTCACAACACATCGACGTGACCCCATTCGAGGAGTAACGCATGGCACCTGCTTTCGGTTATTGGCTGTTGGTCTATGCGGCCATCGCGATCATTGCGTTGATCGTCCTGATCGCCCGCTATCGGTTGAATCCCTTCATCGTGATTACCCTGGTTTCCATCGGCCTGGCGCTGCTGGCAGGGATGCCGCCGTCCAGCGTCGTCGGCGCCTACGAGGCGGGCGTGGGCAAAACGTTGGGGCACATCGCGTTGGTGGTCGCATTGGGCACGATGCTCGGCAAGATGATGGCCGAGTCCGGCGGAGCGGAGCGGATGGCGCAGACGCTGATCGAGCGCTTCGGCGAGCGTAACGCTCACTGGGCAATGGTCTGCATCGCGTTCCTGGTGGGCTTGCCATTATTTTTCGAGGTCGGCTTCGTGCTGCTGGTGCCCATCGCCTTTACTATCGCCAGGCGTGTCGGTGTGTCGATCCTGATGGTGGGGCTGCCGATGGTCGCCGGGCTCTCGGTGGTTCATGCGCTGGTGCCGCCGCATCCGGCGGCGATGCTGGCGGTGCAGGCGTTCCAGGCCTCGGTGGGACAGACCTTGCTGTACGCGATTCTGATCGGCATTCCCACCGCGATCATCGCAGGTCCCCTGTACGCCAAATTCATCGTGCCACGTATCCAACTGCCGGCGGATAACCCGCTGGAGCGGCAATTCCTTGAGCGCGAACCCCGAGCCAACCTGCCAGGTTTTGGTCTGACGCTTGGCACGATTTTGCTGCCGGTGGTCCTGATGCTGATCGGCGGCTGGGCCAACCTGATCTCCACACCGGGCAGCGGCTTCAACCAATTTTTGCTGTTCATCGGCAACTCGGTGATCGCCTTGCTGCTAGCGACGATCCTAAGCTTCTGGACCCTGGGCCTGGCCCAGGGCTTCAACCGCGAATCGATCCTCAAATTCACCAACGAATGCCTGGCGCCGACGGCCAGCATCACCTTGCTGGTCGGCGCGGGCGGTGGTTTGAACCGGATCCTGGTGGACGCCGGGGTGACCCAGCAAATCGTTGGCCTGGCCCAGGAGTTCCAATTGTCACCGCTGGTCATGGGCTGGTTGTTCGCCGCGTTGATGCGCGTCGCCACGGGCTCGGCCACGGTGGCAATGACTACGGCGTCGGGCATCGTCGCCCCCGTGGCGATCGGCCTGGGTTACCCCCATCCCGAGTTGCTGGTGCTGGCGACCGGCGCTGGGTCGGTTATCTTTTCCCACGTCAACGACGGTGGCTTCTGGCTGATCAAGGAATACTTCAATATGACCGTCACGCAAACCTTCAAGACCTGGACCGTGCTCGAAACGCTGATCTCCCTGGTCGCGTTCGGCCTGACCCTCGGGCTTGCGCGCGTGCTCTGAGCGCGCTCCAACAGAGGTGCCGTCATGGACATTCTTTATCAGATCCGCTCCCGTCAGGATTCCTTCAGCGCCGGGGAAGGACGAATCGCCCGGCTGATGCTCGACGACGTCGGCTTTGCCGCCTCCGCCAGCCTGGATGAACTGGCCCAGCGCGCCGACGTCAGCAGCGCCACGCTGTCGCGCTTTGCCCGGACGGTCGGCTGCCGGGACCTGCGCGATCTACGCCTGCAACTGGCCCAGGCCAGCGGCGTTGGCAGCCGCTTCCTCGACCCCACCGGCGCGCCCGAACAATCGGCTTTTTATGGGCAGATCGTTGGTGATATCGAGTCGACCCTGCGCCAGCACTTGTCCGCGTTCGAGGAGTCACGGTTCGGCGACGCGGCGCGCATGATCGGTAAAGCGCGGATGATTCACGCGTTCGGGCTCGGTGGCTGGTCGGCGTTGTGCAGCGAAGAATTGCAGGTGCGCCTGGTGCGTTTCGGTTATCCGATCGCCGCGTGCCGCGACCCGGTGATGATGCGCATCACTGCCACTTCGTTGAGCGACCAGCATCTGGTCATTGCCTGCTCACTGACCGGTATCACCCCGGAACTGTTGGGTGCGGTCGAGTTGGCCCGCAGCTACGGCGCAGCGATCCTGGCGATCACCCGCACCGACTCGCCCCTGGCCCGCCTGGCCGATGTGCTGTTGCCGCTTCAGGGTGCCGAAACCTCTTTCATCTATAAACCGACGGCGGCGCGCTACGGCATGCTGCTGGCCATCGATGTGCTCGCCACTGAACTGGCGCTGGCCCATCCTGAAGATAATCAAGAGCGTCTGCGGCGGGTCAAGCTCGCCTTGGACGACTACCGCGGCGGCGATGACGATTTGCCGCTGGGAGACTGACATGCAGTACGACACGCTCATCCGCAACGCCCTGGTGATCGATGGCACCGACAGGCCCGGCTACCACGCCGACGTGGCGATCCGTGCCGCTCGCATCGCGCGCATCGGCGATCTGCGCGATGCCCGGGCGACTGAGGAAATCGACGCCGCCGGCCGTGTGCTGGCGCCGGGGTTTATCGACGTGCACACCCACGACGATACGGTGGTGATACGCCAGCCGCAAATGCTGCCCAAACTCAGCCAGGGTGTGACCACGGTGATTGTCGGCAATTGCGGGATCAGCGCCTCGCCGGTCAGCCTGCGCGGCGATCCGCCGGACCCGATGAACCTGCTTGGCACCGCCAGCGCGTTCGCCTACCCGCGCTTCGGTGATTATCGTTCGGCGGTGGAGGCCGCCGCTCCGGCGGTCAACGTGGCTGCGCTGGTCGGACACACGGCCTTGCGCAGTAATTATCTGGACGATCTGCTGCGCACCGCCAGCGCAGGAGAAATCGCCGCCATGCGTGAGCAGTTGCGCGAAAGCCTGGAGGACGGTGCGCTGGGGCTGTCCACCGGCCTGGCCTACGCCAACGCGTTTTGCGCGTCCACCGATGAGGTCATGCAACTGAGCGAAGAGTTGGCCGCGTTCGGTGCGGTCTACACCACCCATCTGCGCAGCGAGTTCGAGCCGGTGTTGGAAGCCATGGACGAGGCGTTCCAGATAGGCCGTCACGCACGCAGCCCAGTGATCATTTCCCACCTCAAATGCGCGGGCGCGGGAAATTGGGGCCGTAGTCCACAGGTGCTCGCCGCCCTGGAAAATGCCGCGAAGAACCATCCTGTCGGTTGCGACTGCTATCCCTACGCGGCGAGCTCGTCCACCCTGGACCTCAAGCAAGTGACCGATGCCCATCGCATCACCATCACCTGGTCGACGCCACATCCGCACATGGGCGGTCGGGATCTAATGAACATCGCCGCCGAATGGGACGTGCCGCTGATGGAAGCGGCGCGCCGCCTGCAACCGGCCGGCGCCGTTTATTACGGCATGGACGAAAGCGACGTAAGACGAATCCTTGCTCACCCGCTGTCCATGGTCGGCTCCGACGGTCTGCCCGAGGACCCGTTTCCCCATCCACGCTTGTGGGGCGCTTTCCCACGGGTGCTCGGACATTTCAGTCGAGATATCGGGCTTTTTCCATTGCACACGGCCGTGCACAAAATGACCGGGCTTTCAGCGGCGCGCTTCGGCTTGAAGGGCCGTGGTGAAGTGCGTGAAGGACATTGGGCGGACCTGGTGTTGTTCAACCGCCAGACCATTCGCGACGTTGCCGACTTCAACGAACCGCAAAGGGCCGCTGAGGGCATTGATGGCGTTTGGGTCAACGGCGCCCTGAGTTACCGCGATGGGCAAGCCAATGGACAAAGGGCGGGACGGTTCCTGGCGCGTGAAGGTGATTTGCGCCAAGGATTTTCAGCTGTTTTATAGCGATTGGAGGCGGTTAAGCAGCTGATTTTGCTTTAATTGACGCCACAATAATGGCATTGCGACACTAAAGAAGCCGGAATCAAGGCCGAAGCATTGGGGTCAACCCATCTAAACTGGGTCTATTTCAGCCAGGGAGCAACCCATGAGCTTCGGTAAAACCACCCCAATCCTGCGGATTTTCGATGAAGCCAAGGCGTTGGAGTTCTATGTCGACTTCCTGGGCTTTACCGTCGACTGGCAACACCGCTTTGGTGACGACTTTCCGCTGTACTTGCAGGTCTCCCGTGGCGATTGCGTGCTGCACCTGTCCGAGCACCACGGCGACTGCACACCGGGCTCGGCGTTGCGGATCGAGACCGATGAGCTCGAAGCGTTCCAGCAGCAACTGCTGGACAAGCCATACCGCTACGCCCGTCCACAAATCCAGGCCATGCCCTGGGGAAGCCAGGACATGACAATCAGCGATCCGTTTGGGAATCGGTTGGTGTTTACCAATGCGATCAGTGTGTAACAGGCAGGGCCGAACAGTGCAACGGCATGCTAGTCTCGTTTCCCCAATATGAAGGCGAAGGAGCGCGCGCATGATTGATCATCGCCCAGACTCTCAAGAGTCGTATGACTTGAAGACCGATGCCGAGCGTTCCAAGAGGAACGTTTGCCCAACTCCCGACAAAGAGCCGGAAGCTATTAATATGGTTTCGGGATTGGGGACACGAATCCACGGGCGGTTCCGAGACATCGGCGGAGTTGAGCTGGATTTACCCGCTCGATAATTCAACACCACACGAATGCTGGCGCGTGAACTGTTCGCCCGCTTCCTGTTGGAAGCGGGCGCTTTTGTAATCAAACCCTGAAATGGCTGACCATTTGCTGCAACTGACTTCCCAAGCGCGCCAGTTCGACACTCGACGCTGCCGTTTCTTCGCTGGCGGCGGCGGTCTGTTCGGACACGTCGCGCACGTTGATGATGCTGCGGCTGATTTCCTCGGCCACGGCGCTTTGCTGTTCGGCAGCGGCGGCAATCTGCTGGTTCATCGACTGGATGTTCGACACCGTGCGGGTGATGTTCTCCAGTGACACACCCGCCTTGCGCGTCAGCGCGACGCTGCTGTCAGTGAGGTTGCGACTGTTGTTCATCACGGCGGCCACTTGCTGGGTGCCGTTCTGTAGGCCGGCTACCAGGCCTTCGATTTCCTCAGTGGACTTCTGAGTACGTTGGGCCAGGCCACGGACTTCGTCGGCAACGACGGCGAAACCACGACCGGCCTCACCGGCGCGGGCGGCTTCGATGGCGGCGTTGAGCGCCAGCAGGTTGGTCTGTTCGGCCACGGCTTTGATCACGTCCATCACCGCGCCGATCTTGTCGCTTTCCTGTTGCAGCACGCTCATGGCGTCGGTGGAACGTTCCACTTCGCTGGCCAGGCGTTCAATCTGGGCGATGGCTTCGTTGACCACCTGGTCGCCGGCACGGGCCTCGCCGTCCGCGGCGGCTGCTGCCAGGGAGGCTTCTTCGGCGTTGCGAGCGACTTCCTGGACCGTGGCGGTCATCTCATGCATGGCGGTCGCCACCTGGTCGGTTTCGACTTTCTGGCTGTTGACCCCGGCGCTGGTCTGCTCGGTCACGGCGGACAGTTCTTCGGCGGCGCTGGCGATCTGGGTCACGCCGTCGCGGATGCCGCTGATCAGGTCGCGCAGGGTCACGCCCATGCGGGCGATGCCTTGCTGCAGCACACCCAATTCATCGCGACGGGTGACGATGACGTTCTGCGAGAGGTCGCCACTGGCGATGCGTTCGACCACGGCCAGGGTTTCGCGTAGCGGGCGGGTGATCTGGCGGGTGATGATGACGGCGGCGATGATGCCGACCAGCAACGCCAGCAAGGTGCTGACCAATTGCAACGTGCGGGCCTGGGCGCTTTCAGCGTCGCGACGGTCAAGCTGGATCTGGTACAGCTGTTCACTCAAGGACACGATGGTCGCGCCTTGATCGGTCATTTCCTTGCGCGCCTGCACCACATCGGCCATGGCCGATTTGAACGCCTGCACGGCGCTGCGGTATTGGACCAGGATCGCTTCCAGCTGACGCAGCTCATCTTGCCGAGTGCTGGCGAAATATTCATTGAGCGGCTTGAGCGAAGCGATGGCCGCGTCCAGTTGGGCGAAGGCCTTGCGTTCGGTATCGGCCGTGCTGTTGGCGGTGTAGCCGCGCACTTCGTAGCGGGCCAGCATGAAGGCCTGCTTGGCCTGGGTGATGGCCTGGAACGGAGCGAAGCGTTCCTCGCTGAGGGTCATTTGCTGCACATCGGCGTCGATCGCTTCGATCAGCTTGTAGGCCGCCTCGGCATTTGCGCCCATGGTGTCGCGGGCGCTATTGCCGGTGCGGTAGGCGCTGCGCATTTTGTTCAGCGACACCTGATAGGCGCTGATGGTCGCGCTTTGCTCTTTGAGCAGCTTGACGTTCTCGGGGCTCTTGAAACTGCTGAGCAACGCGTTCTGTTGCGCCACGAAACCGTCGAGGGCGGTCTGCACAGTCTGCGCAACGGTTTCGTCGCCGTTGGCCAGCATGTACTGCAGGCGGGTGACACGAAGTTTGGTCAGGCCGGCGTTGAGTTGGGTGATGTCGCTCATCCAGTTGCTGCGGTCGATCAGACCGCCCAGGCTGGTCCAACTGGTCAGGGCCAGGAGACAGGTCAGTACCAGCACCAGGCCAAAACCCAGGCCCAGTTTCATGTTGACGCTAATGTTGCCAAACCAGCTATTCATCAAATTCCTCCAGGAACGTTGCGCTGCTTGTCGTCAGTTGGCTGGAAGATTGTTGTTGTTAAGAGCCAGCAAAAACGTTTAACGGAGCTTTATCGGCGGCGTGGCCCGGATCTGTAAGATTTTTTTCATTCGATGACCGTCGCGGATACATAAACAGGGCTCCATCCTGGCGTGACCCTTCAGTTCAACAACGCGTGCTCGGCCCGTACCGAATTCATGAACGCCTGCATCGCGGATGATTGAATGCGATGGCGGCGGGTGATCAATCCGTACGGTGGCAACCGGGCTTCGAACTTGATCGGCAACACGGCGAGCAAATCACGACCTGGATAATCCTCGACGACCGATATCGGGGTGACGCCGAGCATGTCGGTCTGTTGGACCAATGAAAGCAAGGTCATGATCGAGGTGGTTTCGACGATGCTGCTGGGGATATCGACCCGGGCGTTGTGAAACACCTGATTGATGATTGCGCGCATCGGGCTTGGGTGTTGTTGCAACACCCAGGTCATGCTCTGTAGCTCGGCCCAGCCCAGTCGGGTCGCCTGCGCCAGTGGATTTTGCGCGCCGCAAATGACACACAGCGCCTCTTCCCCGAGGCTGTCGAAGAGCAACTCTTCGGCGCGGGCACCGGCGGGAATCCGGCCCAGGACAATGTCCAGTTGATCTTGCAGCAGCGCCTGCACCAGCACGTCGCTGGTGTCGACCTGGATGCTCATGGACAACCGAGGATGGCTTTGTTTCAGGGTCGCAATGGTGCGCGTCAGCAATCCTGAAGCGAGTGCCGGAATGGCGCCGACCGCCACCCGGCCGAGGTTGCCGGATTCGAGCGCCACCAGTTCTTCGCGCATGCCGCTGAGTTCGGCGAAGACCATGCGCGCGTAATAGATGACGGTTTCTCCAAACGGGGTGGAGCGCATGCCCCGAGGCAGGCGTTCGAACAACTCGACACCGAGCAAGTCCTCGGCTTCGTGCAGCATTTTGGTGGCAGCGGGTTGGGTCATGCCGATGTGGTCGGCGGCGCGGCGCAGAGAACCGAACTCCTGCAACGCCAGCATCAGCCGCAGTTGGCGTAGACGCAGTCGACTATGGATGACATTGGCAACAGGAATTCGGGTCATGGGCCGTGCTCGCAGGAAAGTCCGCGGCAAGCCTGACAATAAATGCCAGGCGTTGCCAGCGTCGCTGTGTCATGACACCGATTTTGCCTCGCAGACCTGGGTTTTACGCAGGCCCGGCAGCATGCGCAGTGCCTTGGAAATCAGCGGCCAGAACAGCATCAGCAGCGCGGCGGTGGTCAGGCTGCCCACCAATGGGTTGGACCAGAAGATGCCCAGCTGTCCGTCAGAAAACAGCATCGACTGACGAAATGCGTCTTCGGCCTTGTCCCCCAGAACGGCCGCCAGCACCAGTGGCGCAATCGGGTAGCCGAGCTTCTTGAACAAGTAACCCAGCGCACCGAAGCCCAGCATCAGTACCACGTCGAAAAACGAGTTGTGCACCGAGTACGCACCGATGGCGCAGACCATGATGATGATCGGCGCGATGATCGAGAACGGAATGCGCAGGATCGAAGCGAACAGCGGCACGGTGGCCAACACCACGATCAGGCTGACCACGTTACCCAGGTACATACTGGCGATCAGGCCCCAGACAAAGTCGTGTTGCTCGACGAACAGCGTCGGCCCGGGGTGCAGTCCCCAGATCATCAAGCCGCCGAGCATCACCGCTGCCGTGGCAGATCCCGGAATGCCCAGCGTCAGCATCGGCAACAGCGCGCTGGTGCCGGCAGCGTGATCGGCGGTTTCCGGGGCGATCACCCCTTCGATCTCGCCTTTGCCGAAGTTGTCGCGGTTTTTCGAGAAGCGTCGCGCCAGGCTGTAGCTCATGAACGATGCCGCCGTCGGGCCGCCGGGCGTGATGCCCATCCAGCAACCGACCAGCGTGCTGCGTACAATCGTCCACCAGTAACGCGGCAATCTGGCCCAGGTGCGCAAAATCACCATCGGTGTAATGCGCGCATGTTCGCCGCGAAACACCAGGCCTTCCTCGACCGTGCAGAGGATTTCGCCGATGCCGAACAGGCCGATCACCGCCACTTCAAAACTGATGCCGGTCATCAGGATCGGCTGGTCGAACGTCAGGCGCAGGTTGCCGGAAACCGTGTCCATGCCGACTGCCGCCATGGCGAAGCCGATCATCATCGCGACCACGGTTTTCAATGGCGGGTTCTTGCTCATGCCGATGAAGGTGCAGAACGCCAACAGGTACACCGCGAAGAACTCCGGCGAGCTGAAGGACATGGCGAACGCAGCGATTTTTGTCGACAGGAATGTCAGCAACAACACCCCGCACAATGCACCGATCAGTGCCGAGCTGAACGCGGCGGTCAACGCCTCGGCCGCGCGGCCTTCGCGGGCCATCGGGTAACCGTCGAAGGTAGTCGCCACCGAGGAAGGTTCACCGGGAATGTTGAACAGGATCGAGGTGATCGAACCGCCAAACAGCGCGCCCCAATACATGCACGACAGCAGGATGATCGCCGACACCGGCGACATGGTGAAGGTCAATGGCAGCAACAGTGCCACGCCGTTGGGAGCGCCGAGACCGGGCAGCACACCGACCAGGATGCCCAGCAGAACGCCGATCACCATCAGGCCGATGTGACCCGGGGTCAGGATCAGGTTCATGCCTTGCAGCAGGGAATCGAACTCGCTCATTTGAAGGTTCTCCCGGCCAGGGCAATCCAGTCGCCTATTGGGCCGGCATCCAGCGGGACCTTGAACCACAGCGCGAAAATCAGGTAGCTGGCGAGCGCCGCACCGAGGGAAACCGTACCGATCATCCACTTGCCGTAAGGCTTGGCGCGGACAGTGTCGCGCCACATGAACCAGGCAATGAAGCCGACCGACGCGAGGTAGATGCCGGTGAATGGCATTGCGCCGACGAACAGGGCAATGGGCACGAAAACCGACAGCACTTGCTTGAAGGCACTGCGGGTAAGGAATGCAACACTCAGAGCCTGCCAGCGCACCACGGTCAGCACCCCGTTGGCGATGCTCGCCGCGCTCAGTATCAGGCCGATGTAGAAGGGAAAGTAACCCGGTTCAGGGCCGGCATCGCCCCAGCCGATGCCTTGTTCGACACTGCCGAACATCACCACGGCACCGAGCAGGGTGGTGAACAACGTCAGGCCGAGCTCGACCCAACGGGTACCGACCAGCGCCGGTGAATCTGAAGAATGGGACATCAAACACCTCCAGTAGGTGACGACCGCCCTTGGGCGAGCGGCCCTGGCAACTTCAGTTTTTCAGCCAGCCGGCTTCCTTGAACACCGGGGTGACGCGGGCGACGTCTTTTTCGATGTAGGCGGTTAACGGTTCGCCTTCAAGGAAAGTCGGTACCAGCGCGTTCTGTTTGACGTAGGCCTTGAACTCATCGGTCTGCGTGATCTTGCGCATCAGCTCGACATAAAAGGCCCGTTGTTCGGCGCTGATATCGCCGGGCATGAACACGGTGCGCGGGAAGCGGTACTGATCGATGCCCAGGCCCTGTTCGTGACAGGTCGGAACGTCGGCCCAGGCTTTGTTCCCGGCGACTTTCTCGGTGTAGCTCATGCGCTCCCTGCTGAATACGCAGAGCGGTTCGACTTGATCACCGCGCCATTGGCTGATGCTTTCACTGGGGTTGTTGACGTTGGCCGCGATGTGTTTGCCGGCCAATTGAGTCGCGGCCTCGCTACCGCTTTTGAAAGGGATGTACACCAGTTTGCTGTTGTTGGTCTGGTTGAGCAGCAGGGTCAGGGTCTGGTCGACATCCTTGGACTGGCTGCCCCCCATGCGCAGCTTTGCCGGGTCGGTCTTGGCTGCTTCGTAGAAACTTTTCGCGTCTTTCCATGGCGCGTCCTTATAGCTCCAGAGGATAAAGTCATCCTCGGCCACGGCGGCAATCGGGGTCAGTTCCTGCCATTGGTAGCCGAGCTTGGAAACCAGCGGCAGCAGGTAGACGTTATTGGTGGCGATCACCAGTTTCTCTGCATCGCCCTTGTTCATCTTCATGTCGAGGAAAGCCTCGGCACCGTTGCCGCCACCCTTGTTGAGGACGATGGTGTTGACGTCGAGCAGCTTGTGGGTGGTGATGATCGACTGGATCAGCCGGCCGAGCTGGTCGGTTCCGCCACCCGGGCCGCCGGCGACGACGATTTCGACGTTCTTGTCCGGTTGCCAGGCGGCGTGAGCGAGGTCGGGAAGGGTGCCGGCGGCAATCAGGGCGCCGCCTAGAAGAAGACGCGATGTGCGACGGACGAATGCATTTCGCATGATGGGCCTCGTTTTTGTCGTTGTTATGAGTGACTTGTCTGCGCGATGAAGCCGCAAGCCTGGCCTGAGTGTGGAAAGGTGCCGGCGCCGCGTCTAGTCAAAACAATACATACACCGATAGCCTGGGGTTATAGCTAGTGATAAGGAGCGGTGGCGATCGTCCAGAGAGTCGAGCGCTGGGGCTTTTTTTGAAACAAGTAGAAATAGAACGCGAGCACGCTATGCCATAACTCGAAGCTATCACCTGATTTCAAGTTTTGATTAGACGGTTATCGCCAAGCCTCCGATAGTGCTCGGCAACGTCTTCAGGCCGACGGCATTTTTTACAACAATAACAAACGGGGTACACGCCGTGGCTCAGGACGAGAGCTTTGCGTCATGACCGGGCGTGGCGTGGACCCTTGAGGAGTGAAACATGAAAAAAACCACTATCGCCATGGTCCTGGGTGACCCGGCGGGCATTGGCCCGGAATTGATTGCACGCTTGCTCGCCGAGCCCGAGGTACGAAGCAAGGCCAACGTCATCCTGATCGCCGACGAAGCGGAAATGCGTCGCGGCATGCGCATCGCCGGCAGCGAGTTTCCCTATCGTCGGGTGGAGACGCTGGACGGATTGGAATTTGTCGATGACACACCATTGTTCCATGACTTTCGCGGCGATACGGTCGGTGAGTTCCCCCGTAGCGAGGCCAGTGTGATTGGCGGTCGCTACAGCCTCGACACCCTGGAAAAAGCCCTGCGCCTGACCGAAGCCGGGACCACCGACGCGATCCTGTTCGGTCCGCTGAACAAGACCTCGCTGCACATGGCCGGTATGGCCCACAACGATGAACTGCACTGGTTTGCCGAGCTGTTGGGCTTCCACGGACCGTTCTGCGAATTCAACGTGCTCGACAATTTATGGACCTCACGCGTGACCTCCCACGTGGCCCTGTCCGAAGTGCCGGGCCTGCTCAGTGAGCAGCGGGTGGTGGAAGCGATTCAACTGATCGACACCGCCCTCAAGCGCAATGGCCTGGAGCAACCGCGAATCGGCGTTTGCGGCTTGAACCCGCACAACGGCGACAACGGTTCGTTCGGCCGCGAGGAGCTGGACATCATCGGCCCGGCCGTACGCTCGGCGCGGGCGCTGGGCATCGCGGCGCAAGGGCCGTATCCGGCAGACACGATCTTTCTCAAGGTCCAAGGCGATGCGAATGCCTTCGACGCTGTCGTGACCATGTATCACGACCAGGGCCAGATCGCGATCAAGTTGATGGGCTTTTCCCGTGGCGTGACGGTGCAGGGCGGCTTGCCGATCCCGATCACCACCCCGGCCCATGGCACCGCTTTCGATATCGCGGGGCAGGGCAAGGCCAACGTCGGCGCTACGCGCCAGGCCTTCGAAATCGCTTGCCGAATGGGTGCCAACAGCTACTGATCCGATCATTTTCCGCGGGAGCTGGCTTGCCAGCGATGACGGCCTGACAGACACCTTGAAGTGACTGTCGGGCCGCGATCGCTGGCGATTCCGCTCCTGCGGTTGCATGTAATGTCCGATAACCCGTTCCACCCGATAAGTCCTTTTTCCTATCACTCCAGGTTATCGCCGGATACGCATAAGTGATTATCCGCAGTCCTTGGACGCTGGCTAAAGTCGCCCCATCGGATGCCGGAGCCTTTCCCTGAAAAGGCTCTGTGCACACGACCGACAATGACAAGAAGCACAGCCCAAGGAACTGTATTTCATGAAAATCAAAGCGATCCGTACCCGTGTTTTCGAGTGGAAGGGCAAAGTCGTCCCGCCCCAGGCGCACTTCTGTACCAACGCCAGCGACATCCTGTTCGAGCGCGGCGACGCGATGGGCTCTTTCCGTTTCCACGGCTGGCTGGTGGTGGAAGTCGAGACCGACAATGGCCTCGTCGGTATCGGCAACTGCGCCCTGGCACCGCGTGTGGCCAAGGAAATCATCGACACCTACCTGGCACCGATCGCCATCGGCGAAGACCCTTTCGACAACGAATACATCTGGCAGAAAATGTACCGCCAGAGCCACGCCTGGGGCCGAAAAGGCATTGGCATGGCGGCGATCTCGGCGATCGACATCGCAATCTGGGACATCATGGGCAAAGCCGTCAACAAGCCGGTCTTCAAATTGCTCGGCGGTCGCACCAAGGAAAAAATCTGGACTTACGCTTCCAAGCTCTACGCCAACGACAACCTCGATCTGTTTCTTGAAGAGGCCCAGGGCTATCTCAACCAGGGTTTCACCGCGCTGAAAATGCGCTTTGGCTACGGCCCGAAAGACGGCCCGGCAGGGATGCGCCGCAACATCGAACAAGTGCGTGCCCTGCGAGAACTGGCCGGCCCAGATGTCGACATCATGCTCGAATGCTACATGGGCTGGACCCTGGAATACGCCAGGCGCATGTTGCCGAAACTGGCCGAGTTCGAACCGCGCTGGCTGGAAGAGCCGGTGATTGCCGACGACATCGAAGGCTACGTCGAGCTGAAGAAGATGGGCATCATGCCGATCTCCGGCGGCGAGCATGAGTTCACCTCCTACGGCTTCAAAGACCTGTTGGAACGCCGCGCCGTCGACGTCATCCAGTACGACACCAACCGCGTCGGCGGCATCACCGCCGCGCGCAAGATCAACGCCATGGCCGAAGCCTGGTCGGTGCCGGTCATTCCTCATGCCGGGCAGATGCACAACTACCACTTGACGATGTCCACCACCGCCTCGCCGATGGCCGAGTTCTTCCCGGTGTTCGACGTCGAGGTCGGCAACGAACTTTTCTACTACGTGTTCAAGGGCGAGCCGCAACCGGTCAACGGTTACATCCAGCTCGACGACAACACCCCGGGCCTTGGCCTGGAAATCTCCGATGAATACCTGAGCGACTTCAACATCATCGAGTGACCTGGACGCGCCGTACATGAGCGTAATGCTGTTCACGTAAGGAAAGATGATGGACCTGTGGCGAGGGAGCTTGCTCCCGCTGGGCCGGGCTGGCGCTCCAGCGCGAAGCGGCCCCATACCTACCGAATGCGGAGCGTCAGGCACATCGCGCCCGCCGGCCTACGACTGCTTCGCAGCCGAGCGGGAGCAAGCTCCCTCGCCACGGGTTGGTCGATTGCCTTGAGTGAACAGTGTCATGTACATGAGCGGCGCCTACCCTGACTATCTGGAGGCCACCATGCGCCTGATCCAATTCGAAAACGCCGCCGGGGAGCGCCAGGTTGGCCTCGTCGACGGGGCACATGTTCAAGTGCTCCGAGGTACCCGCAATACCCGTGAACTGGCACTCGCAGCGATCCGCGGACATCGCAGCCTGCGAGAAGAAGTCGCTTCGCGCGGCACCGAGCCGGGCCCGGATTACGCAGAGCTGTTGCACCAAGGCAAAGTCCTGCCGCCGCTGGATCATGAAGACCCGGCCCATTGCCTGATCAGTGGCACCGGCCTGACGCATCTGGGCAGCGCCTCGGCGCGGGACAAGATGCACCAGCATGACGGTGCAATCGAAGCCGGCATGACCGACACCATGCGCATTTTCAAATGGGGAATCGAGGGCGGCAAGCCAGCGCCGGGACAGGTCGGTGCGCAACCGGAATGGTTCTACAAAGGTGATGGCAGCATCGTCGTGCGCCCCGGCGCGGACTTCCCGGTGCCTCCGTTTGCCGAAGATGCCGGCGAAGAGCCCGAGCTGACCGGCCTCTATGTGATTGGCGACGATGGCCTGCCGTATCGCATCGGTTATGCCTTGGGCAATGAGTTCTCCGACCATGTCATGGAGCGGCGCAATTACTTGTACCTCGCTCACTCGAAACTGCGCAGTTGCTCCTACGGGCCGGAACTGCGCGTCGGTGAGTTGCCCAAGCATCTGGTCGGCACCAGCCGCATCGAGCGCAATGGCGAAGCAATCTGGGAGAAACAGTTTCTCAGCGGCGAGGACAACATGTGCCACAGCCTGGCCAACCTCGAGTTCCACCACTTCAAATACGCGCAGTTTCTGCGGCCAGGTGATGTGCATGTGCATTACTTCGGCACCGCTACCCTGTCGTTCGCCGACGGCGTGAAGACACAGCCGGGGGATCGCTTTCGGATCAGCCTTGATGAGTTCGGTGCGCCATTGGTCAACGGCATCGGTGAGAGTGCTCAGCCACTGCCCATCGGCCAGGTGCGTGCGCTCTAAGTCTTCAACAGGAAATGCCTCATGACATTGGACCATGGACACAACTACATCGGTGGCCGCCGCAGCGCCAACGGCACCCTGCAACTGCAAAGCTTCGATGCGAGCACCGGCGAGCCTTTGCCCGGCACTTTCTTTCAGGCATCCGAAGCCGAAGTGGATGCCGCCGCCAAGGCTGCCGCTGCGGCTTATCCGGATTACCGCAATTTGAGCGGGGAAAAGCGCGCTTCGTTTCTCGATGCAATCGCCGATGAAATCGACGCACTGGGCGATGACTTCGTCGCCACCGTGTGCCGCGAAACCGCATTGCCTGCCGGGCGTATTCAAGGGGAGCGCGGTCGCACCAGCAGCCAGCTGCGTCTGTTTGCCAAGGTGCTCCGTCGCGGCGACTTCTACGGCGCGCGCATTGACCGTGCCTTGCCCGATCGCCAGCCGGTGCCGCGTCCGGATTTGCGTCAATACCGCATCGCCCTGGGGCCGGTGGCGGTGTTCGGTGCCAGCAACTTTCCTCTCGCATTTTCCACGGCTGGCGGTGATACCGCTTCGGCGCTGGCAGCGGGTTGTCCGGTGGTATTCAAGGCTCATAGCGGCCACATGGCGACTGCCGAGTGGGTGGCGGACGCGATCATTCGTGCCGCCGAACGTACAGAAATGCCGGCCGGTGTGTTCAACATGATTTATGGCGGGGGTGTCGGTGAATGGCTGGTCAAGCATCCGGCCATTCAGGCGGTGGGCTTCACCGGTTCGCTGAAGGGAGGCAACGCCTTGAGCCATATGGCCGCCACCCGGCCGCAGCCGATTCCGGTGTTCGCGGAAATGTCGAGCATCAATCCGGTGTTCCTGCTGCCCGAAGCGTTGGCGGTACGCGGCGAGCAGATCGCGGCGCAGTTGGCCGGTTCGGTGACGTTGGGATGCGGTCAGTTCTGTACGAATCCGGGCCTGGTCATTGGCCTGCGCTCGCCGCAGTTCAGCCTGTTTCTGGAAAGCTTCTGCGCGAGCATGAACCAGCAACCGCCGCAAACCATGCTCAACTTGGGCACCCTGGCCAGTTACGGTCGCGGTCTCGGTGAACTGCACGAACATCCGGGCCTGACGCACCTGGCGGGCAAACCGCAACAGGGCAACCAGGCGCAGCCGCAAGTGTTCAAGGCCGACGTCAGCCTGTTGCTCAAGGGTGATGCATTGCTTCAGGAGGAGGTGTTCGGACCGACTACCATCGTCGTCGAAGTCGAGGATCGGAAACAGTTGGCGGTGGCGTTGCACGGCCTGCGCGGACAATTGACGGCGACGTTGATCGGCGAGGCTGACGAATTGCTGGAGTACCGTTGGCTGACAGAAGTACTGCAAGAAAAAGTCGGGCGGATCCTGCTCAACGGCTATCCGACCGGGGTCGAGGTGTGCGAGGCGATGGTGCACGGCGGACCGTATCCGGCGACATCCGATTCACGGGGAACGTCAGTGGGCACTTTGGCCATCGATCGCTTCCTGCGACCGGTGTGCTTCCAGAATTATCCGGATGCGTTGTTGCCCCCGGCATTGCAGAACGGCAATCCGCTAGGGATTCGGCGGTTGGTGGACGGGGAGGTGACTGATCGAGCGTTGTAAGCGGTCGTATCGGCGCGGTCCTTGAGTCTGAAGTTTTTTTCACATCGCTTTCACTGCCTGCCCACGTCCGCTTCTCTACTGTCGCGCCATCAACCATTACCTCAAGGGCCACACCAGCATGTACTGCCCGGTGGAAATGCGCAGGCTGCTCCATGAATCGCAGGCAAAAAAAAGCCCGCGGGAGAGCGGGCTAAAACCTTAGTTTCTTGAATGAGCGAGGGGACTGTAACGGATCCTGCAGGGGCGTGGGGTGAAGAAAAGTTCATGCGATGCGGCTTTATTTGGCTCCCAACGTTGGGAGTGATTTCCTGATTGGCCTACTGATGCCTGCATACGGTTTTGCCGTCGCACATGTGGCTGGAGGATGCCGCTACTGATGAAACCGTCAGTAAGCGCCTGCGCTAATAAGCATGTGAAAGAACCGGGCGGCCCCAAAGGCCCCCCGATTCTCAATTATTCGGCAGCCTGAGCCAGCAGTCGATCAGCAGGGTAGCGGGGGCGCAGTCGACGCCGGTGATGGGCATGTATCGATTCATTGGTAGTACCTCAGTTGAAAGGAGCTACCTCGCTATCGAGTCGCCAAACCCGAGTCGCCATGCGGCGACGGGGAACTACGTATGACGCGCTGATAGGAATAGGCAATCCCCCAAGGCAAACCGGCATAGGTGGGGCATTTCTCCATCGTTACCATGGCCTCCCGCTTATTCATTGGAGTTCGCCATGCATGACAGAAAAACACTTTTCATCACCGGCGTGAGCAGCGGCTTGGGTAACGCCCTGGCGCAAGAAGCGCTTGCTGCGGGCCACCGAGTCATCGGCACGGTGCGTAGTGAGGAGGCGCTGCTGGCCTTCGAGTCGCTTTCCACGGACCGTGCCCATGGCGTCATCCTGGACGTCACCGAGTTCGACCGGATCGACAGCGTCGTGGCGGCGATGGAAGCCGCCCACGGCCCGGTCGATGTGCTGGTCAACAATGCCGGCTATGGCCACGAAGGCATCTTCGAAGAGTCGCCACTGGAGGAAATGCGTCGTCAATTCGACGTCAACGTGTTTGGCGCGGTTGCGGTGACCAAGGCCTTCGTGCCGTATTTTCGCCAGCGCCGTACCGGCCATATCCTCAATATCACCTCCATGGGCGGCACGATTACCATGCCGGGCATCTCCTATTACTGCGCAAGCAAGTTTGCCCTCGAGGGCCTCTCCGATACGCTGAGCAAGGAGCTGCTACCGTTCAACATCTTCGTTACGGCGGTTGCGCCGGGTTCGTTTCGCACTGACTGGGCGGGTCGCTCGATGCAGCGCACGCCAAGGAGCATTGCCGACTACGACGCCAGTTTCGACCCGATACGCAAGGCGCGTGAAGAAAAAAGCGGCAAGCAACTGGGCGATCCCCGCAAAGCGGCGCAAGCGATATTGCAGGTCATTGCCAGCCCGACGCCGCCCACACACTTGCTGTTGGGCAGTGACGCACTGAAACTGGTGCGTGAAAAGCTGAGCCGGGCGGCCAGTGAGATTGACCGATGGGAAGCCCTGACCCGTTCGACCGACAGTTGAACGGCCAGCAACGAGGACCTCAATGATTCCGGCCGATTCCCGCACCGCGCGCATGGTGCAGTTGATGGAACAGCTGGCGCCGGTCGAGGGCTACAACCTCTGCGCGCTGGACGACATCCGCTTCCTGCGCTCGAACCGACCACTGACGCGCACACCGGTTTTGTATGAACCAGGCATCGTCATCCTCTGCCAAGGGCGCAAGCGCGGTTATCTGGGCGACAATATCTATGTGTACGACGCCCAGCATTATCTGGTGGTGTCTGTCCCCGTCCCATTCACCATGGAGACTGACGCCAGCGCGTTGGAGCCCATGCTGGCGGTCTACATGCGCCTCGACTTGCGGTTGGCCAGCGAGCTGATGATGCAAGTCGATGAGATCCTCGGCCCCAGCGATGCCCTACCCAAGGGCATGTACGCCTCGCCCATGGATGATCTGCTGCGCGCCTCGACGCTGCGCTTCCTGGAGGCCATGAGCCGTCCGGGCGAGGCGCAAATATTGGGGCCGTCGTTGATACGGGAAATCTACTACCGAATCCTGACCGGCGAGCAGGGCGGCTCGATGCGCGCCGCGCTTAGCCGCCGGGGGCACTTCGGCAAAATCACCCGGGCGATACGCAAGATCCACAGTTGTTACCACGAGCATCTGGATGTCGAAACCCTGGCCCAGGAAGCCGGCATGAGCGTCCCCAACTTTCACCTGCATTTTCGCAACGTGACAGAC
Source organism: Pseudomonas sp. SWRI154 (assembly GCF_014268645.1). Classification (NCBI taxonomy): domain Bacteria; kingdom Pseudomonadati; phylum Pseudomonadota; class Gammaproteobacteria; order Pseudomonadales; family Pseudomonadaceae; genus Pseudomonas; species Pseudomonas sp. SWRI154. The sequence continues at coordinate 77,706 of NZ_JABWQW010000015.1, read as the reverse complement.
TCATCACCCATGCAGTACCTGAAGTCGACACGCTTGCACCAGGCGCGATTGCTAATGCTGCGCCACACCCTGAGCGCCTCGGCAGCAGCGTTCAACGTCGGCTACGAAAGCGCCTCGCAATTCAGCCGCGAGTTCAAGCGGATGTTCGGCCGGACGCCGCAGGCTGAGGTGGAATGGATGAAGGCGACTTATGCGTTGCCGGAGGGGGTGGCGGTGTCGGGTTATGTTTCTTCGCATTAGGAGTGTCTCTGGCAGCACGAGCGTCTGTTCGCTCAGCGGGAATTAGCACCAGAAAGCCTGAGATACATTTGGAATACCAAAACGAGCGGAACTCAAAATTCGTCCACGGAAGCCAATAGCCCTGAAACCCTTGATTTCACTGGATTCCAGACACAAAAAAAGACGTCCGTGGACGTCTTTAGATGATGAAGTGGTGGAGCCGGGGGGATTTGAACCCCCGTCCGCCAGTACTCCGCTGTCGGTACTACATGCTTAGCCGTGTCTATTAAGTTAACCCTCAGCGACCCGACTGGCAGGGTGCTTTGGGCGAGTTGTGTAAGTTTTAGCCGCTTCGTCCACAACGTACTGCACGGCGATTCCGTTCTATATGACAATCACTTTGGGTTTACGGACATCCCCTGGTGATTGCTGGACCCGAAGGTACCAGAAGGGAAGGGCTAAGGCTGCTTACGCAGCGAGAGCGTATTCCCCGTAGGTTTCGTCATTGGCAACTATAGGAAGTTGCAACAGTGGATTTACGAGTTCTGTTACCAACTCGGCATGCACCTAAAGTTTCGCAACCGGCGTCGAATCCTAAACGGCCCCGAACCTGGCACTCTGTGAGTCTGTAGAGCGACAGGCCTGCGTAGTGTACGCCAAAACGCATCAGGGGCCAACCCGAAGGTTGGCCCACTGCATTCAGGAGTTTTTACCGTCTTTGTTGGTCTTCTGCATCTCTTGGATGGTCTGGGTGGTTTCAGAGATGCATTTCTTGGTGCCTTCCTCGGTTTTCGAGGCTTGATGGGCCTTCGCCTGCTGGAGGCTCGCCTCGATCTTGCTTTGCGAATCCGAGCCTTGGTACTGGGTCTTGGCATTCTCAATGGTTTTGATGTTGGTGTCGCAGAGACTGTCCGAATCGCCGGCGGCAAACGAGGGAGATGCCAGCATCGAGGCAGTGACAAACAGACCTAACAGCACAGAGCGTTTCATATGTCTCTCCTTGACCCAAGGGCCGCATTTGCTGGCCATCAGGACTACCAATTGAGGAAGCCCTGCGTTTGCAGGACCTGATCAATGGACTGCCGTCGTTCGTCAGGGTTCTATTTTTCTTCAGTTCGCCCTGGCCCGTGTCACTCGGTCGACCAGATAAACCAGTCCGTGGTAGTCAATCGCACCGTGTTGCGTAAGACCGATTTCACAGGTCCGGCTGGTGGAAATCCCTTCGCTGCAATGCTGTACCGCGTCCTTGAGCCTGCGTAACGAGTGGGCGTTCAATTCCGGCGTGGTGAAGCCTTTGTCGCCGGCAAAACCGCAACAATGGATGCCCTCCGGTATGACTACGTTTGTGCTGCACCTGCGCGCCAGGTCGATCAACGCCTGGCTTTCGCCAAGGTGTTGCGTGCTGCAGGTGACGTGCACCGCGATGGGAGCTTCCTGCGGTGTGAACTCGAGGCGATCCATCAGGTGCGTGCGAATGAAACGCACCGGATCGTAAAAATCCAGGCGTACCTCTGCGAGGTCCTGAACCAGGCGCAGGGTGCATGGGCTGGTGTCGCAGTAGATCGGGTCGAGCCCGCCGCGACTGGCATGCAACAGCGCGCCGATCAGTTCCTGGCGCTTGTGTTCGGCCTGTTCGGCGTAGCCTTTGGATGCAAAGGGCTGGCCGCAGCAAAGGCTGTCTACGTTTTCCGGAAAAACCACTTGGTAGCCGGCTTTTTCCAGCAGGCCTCGGGTCTTGTCGTGCAGCGACATCTGTTCCCTGTCCCCTGCCGCGGGGCCCATCACCCGCGAGACGCAGGCCGCCAGATAAACCACCCTGGGGCGTTCGTCCGACACGGCGGGACTGAACCGAATAGCCTTTTCTGGCTGCGGCATGGCGCTGGTCCACTGGGGCACTTGTCCTTTGGACAGCCGCGTCAGTCCAGCGGAAAAACGAGCTAGGCGCGGTGCTCCCAACATCATTCGCGCACCGTTGGCGACGTGCAGGGTAAAGCGCGCCCCTTGCAATGCCGTGGCGAAATTGCTGGCAAGCCAATCGGCGGTTTTCGTACGCGTCGCAGTACGGCTGCGGAGTTTTTTCACCAGTTCGCCGGTGTTTATTCCGACAGGGCAGCGTTGGGCGCAAAGCCCCGTGGCGGCACAGGTGTCAATGCCCTGGTATTGAAAGGCCGCTTCCAGCTCGGAGGTGTCGACGCCTGCGCGCTTTTTCGCCTGGATGTCCCGCCAGATGACGATGCGCTGACGTGGGCTCAAGGTCAGGTCCTTGGACGGACACACCGGCTCGCAGAAGCCGCACTCGATGCACTTGTCGACGATTTCATCGGCTGCCGGCAATGGCTTGAGGTGCTTGAGATGGATCTGCGGATCCTCGCTGAGCACCACGTCCGGGTTGAGGATGCCGTTGGGGTCGAGCAGGCGCTTGAGTTGCCACATCAACTGGTAGGCATCGCTGCCCCATTCCAGCTCGACGAACGGCGCCATATTGCGGCCAGTACCGTGTTCAGCTTTCAGCGAGCCGCCGAATTCCACGGCCACCAGTTGCGCGACGTCGTCCATGAACGCTTGGTAGCGTGCGACTTCTTCAGTGCTGTTGAAACCTTGGGTGAAGACGAAGTGCAAATTGCCTTCGAGCGCGTGCCCGAACAGGATCGCTTCGTCGTAGTGGTGTTTTTCGAACAACGCAATCAGGCGATTCACGCCGACTGCCAGTTGCTCCACAGGGAAGGTGACGTCTTCGATGATCACCGTGGTTCCGGTCTTGCGCACCGCGCCGACGGCGGGAAAGGTGTCTTTGCGGATGGCCCAGAGCCGGGCGTTTTCCCGTGGGTCTTCGGTAAAGTCGACCTGCTTTTCCACTGGGAAGCGGGCCAGGGAGGTCATGATCCGCGTCAGCTGCTCTTGCAGTAACGACGACGAAGCGGCGCGGGATTCAATCAGCAGGGCGCAGGCATTGGTCGACAGGTGCTGTACGAAATCCGGCATGCCCGGTTTGTCCTGCACTGAGCGCAAGCTGCGGCGGTCCAGCAGTTCCACGGCCGAGACTGGCTGGCTTTTCAGCACGGTGACGGCGTTGCAGCAAGTTTCCACATCTGGGAATACGATCAACGCCGAAGCCTTGTTCGGATGGTCGATGACGGTGTTGTAGGTCACGGCGCTGATGAAACCCAGAGTGCCTTCGGACCCCACCAGCAAGTGGCTCAAGATATCCACAGGCTCGTCGAAGTCCACCAGGGCGTTGAGCGACAGGCCAGTGGTATTTTTCAGACGGTATTTGTGGCGGATTCGGGCGGCCAAATCGGTGTTGGCGCGGGTTTCGCGACCCAGAGTGCCCAGGCGTTCCAATAGTTCGTTATGGCTCGCCCGAAATGCCGCCACGCTGGCAGGGTCTTCGGTGTCCAGGCGCGTGCCATCGGCGAGCACCAGGCGAATGCCGGCCAGGGTGTGATAAGTGTTTTGCGCCGTACCGCAGCACATGCCGCTGGCGTTGTTGGCAACGATGCCGCCGATTTTGCAGGCATTGATCGACGCCGGATCCGGGCCGATCTTGCGCCCGAACGGGGCCAGCCAGGCGTTGGCCTGGGCGCCGATCACGCCGGGCTGCAAGCGGATCTGCATGCCCTGCCCGCGGATCTCGCGTCCGTTCCAGTTATCCCCAAGCACAATCAGCACCGAGTCGCTGATGGCTTGCCCGGACAGACTGGTGCCGGCCGCACGGAATGTCACCGGAATCCGGTCGCGCTGGGCCAGTTGCAGCAGTGCGACTACTTCATCTTCGGTTTCGACGCGCACCACCAGTTTCGGAATCAGCCGATAGAAACTGGCGTCGGTGCCGAAGGCCAGCGTTGACAGCGGATCGTCAAAGCGTCTGTTTTGTGGGATCAGTTGTTGTACGTCGCGCAGAAAAGGGGCCGGAAGCGTCATTGGTCCTCCAGGATCAAGACCACCAGATCCTTCGGGCCGTGGGCGCCGTAGGCCAGGACCTGTTCGATGTCGGCGGTCTTCGACGGACCCGAAACCAGCAGGGCGTTGGTGGGCATGCCTTGGGCCCATCTGAATTCCTGTTGCACTTCATAAAAGTTGTCGCGGATCTCGCTGGCCTTGAGCAGGGCAAAATGTACCGGTGGTACCAGGCTCATCAGGCGTGGTTCTTCCCGAGTCGGCCAAAGAATCAGGCTGCCGGTCGCGGCGATGGCACCGAGGGTCCCGGTCAGGCTCGCGGGCGTGTCGTTGAACAGCTCGGCTTTCCATTCTTCAACCGGCCGGTCGTAGGCTTTAAGGGGCGGTAAGCCCGGATTGTTCGCCCAGAACTGTACGATCTTTTGCCCGTGAGGCGTTGCCGGGGCGATGAGCAGGCTCGGCAGTTGGCGGTCGCGCAGCAATTGCGCGAGCAACGCGGGCCAGCCTTCGCCGGATGTGAGATGGATTTCGGTGTGGACCGCTTCCATCAGCTTGCGCAGCTGCGGGATGCGTTCTTCGGCCGCGTAGCGGTAGGTCTGCGTCACCAGTTCGACGTCGAAGTTGTCGGCAACGGGCGTGGTGCCGGTCAGGCTTTTACGCAGCTTGGCGAGGATATTTTCCTTGGTGCTCATCAGCGGTCTCCCTGCGAATTCTGGTGGTCGCGGGCCAGGTCATGCAGCGATCGGGCGGCGGGTTTCGGGGCGCTGTGGTTTTGCGTCCAGGGGCCGACGTTTTGGGGCGTCAGGGCGCGAAGGCGTGTGGCGAAGAAGGCGAATAACCGGTACAGCCGCGGCGAGCTGTTGAGCCGCGCCCAGGCATTCCAGATGAAGCGTTCCTTGGCCGAGTATTTGCTGCCCTGGCCGCGCATCACCGGGCTGGGGCTGTCTGGTGCCTTGACGTTTTCTTCGCGCAGTCGTCGCAGCAGGGCCGGGATCGGGATCTTCACCGGGCACACCTCACCGCAAGCACCGCACAGCGACGACGCACTGGGGTGATCGGGCACCTTGGCCAGGCCGACCATGTGCGGCGTAATGATCTTTCCGATAGGCCCCGGGTAAACCTCGCCGTAGGCATGACCGCCGATTCGGGTATAGACCGGGCAATGATTCATGCACGCGCCGCAGCGGATGCAATTGAGGGTCTGGCGCAGTTCGCTATCGGCAAACGCCTGGCTGCGGCCATTGTCCAGCAAGACCAGATGGACTTCTTGCGGGCCGTCCAGTTCATCGACCTTGCGCGGGCCGGAGATCATATTGACGTAGGTGGTGATCGGCTGGCCCAGGGCCGAGCGGGTCAGCAGCGACAGCAGCGGCACGACGTCCCGCAGGTTTTCCACGACTTTTTCGATGCCCGTCACGGCAATATGCACGGGGGGCACGGTGGTGGACATCCGTCCGTTGCCTTCGTTTTCCACCAGCAGCAGCGTGCCGGTTTCGGCAACCGCGAAATTGACGCCGGAAACGCCGATGTCGGCTTCGAAGAATTTCTGCCGCAAGACTTTGCGACCGATTTGAATGAGTTGGTCAACGTCCTTGGTGTACTCCACGCCAAGTTTGTCGTGGAACAAGGACGCGACCTGACCGGCATTCTTATGGATCGCCGGCATAATGATGTGTGAAGGCTTCTCGTGGTCGAGCTGGACGATGTATTCCCCCATGTCGGATTCGAGACATTCAATGTCCCGCGCCTCGAGGAAGTGGTTCATCTCCATTTCTTCGCTGACCATCGATTTGCCCTTGATCACTTGCCGCGCCTCGTGAGCGCGGATGATCGAGAGGACGATGCCATTGGCTTCGTCCACCGTCTCCGCCCAGTGCACTGTCACACCGTTGCGGGTCAGGTTGGTTTCAAGTTGCTCGAGCAGGTCGGGCAGCTTGGAAAGCGCGCGGGCGCGGACAGCATTGCCCAGCACCCGAAGATGTTCTCTTTCGTGGGCATCGCTGAAAGACGCTGCCCGCTTGGTCATCAGTGAATCCATCGCAGTGCGAAAGTTGTTTCGCAGTTGCGTGTCGTCCAAAGCCTTGTGGGCTCGGGCGCGAAAATCGTCCTGCACCTCAACGGTCGGAATCAGCGTCGGCGTGCTCATGCGGCACCTCCGGTTCGCTGCCAGAGGAAGCTTGCCAGATGCTGGCCGCGTAATACCTCCTGCTGCTTTTCCAAGGCGCCGTTGATGTTCATCAGGCAACCGCAGTCGGCGCTGACCACCTGATGCGCGCCGGATTCCGTCAACGCCCGAGTCTTGTCGGCCACCATCGCGCCGGAAATATCCGGCATGCGCACGCTGAAGGTCCCACCAAAACCACAGCATTCACTTTCATGGCTGTGATCGACTCGTTCCACATTGCGCAGCTGTGCCAATAATGCACGACCATGCAGGTGGGTGTTCATTTCACGTCGTGCCGAGCAGGACGTATGCAGCGCAACCTTCGTCGGCGTGCCCCTGTCGTTCAACTGCACCTTGCAGACGAACAGCAGGAATTCGGCAAGCTCATAGGTCCTGGCTGCCAGGGCCTGGACCTGCTTTAGCGTTTCGGGCTCGTCCTTGAACAAGTCCGCGTAATGTTCGCGCAGCATGCCGGCGCAGGAGCCCGACGGCACGACCACCGGATAATCCCCGGCAAACAACGCCAGTTGCGCTCGCGCCACTGCCCGCGCCTGTTCCGTATAGCCCGACGTATAGGCCGGTTGCCCGCAACAGGTCTGGCCCTGCGGGTATTCAACCTCGATGCCTTCGCGTTCGAGCAGATGAATCGCATCCATCCCGGCTTCGGGATAGAACAGATCCACCACGCAGGTTCCGAACAGATAGACCCGTTGGGGTTTCTCGCGGGGATACTGGCGGGGCTCAGGCAATGGCGGTGCGACACGGGTCGCGTTCGGCACAGCGTTGTAAAAAAGCTCGCTCATCAGGCGTGTCTCCGGGTGGTCCCGGTTATCCGTCCGCTGAGGCTGCTGAATATAGAGAGGAAATCTTTCAGCAGCCTTGCAGACCCGGTTGTGAATAGCGGACGCCGAATCACGGTTCGGCGTCGGTTTTTTCGATGTTGCTTGTAGGACTTAGTGAACCAGCATGCCGGTAAACCAGTAGGCCTGGGCCAACGTGATCAAGCCGACGATCGTTGCAAAGAATAGGCTGTGTTTCAGGGTGAAACGGAACAGATCCGACTCCTTGCCCACCAACCCGGTTGCCGCGCAGGCTACGGCGATCGATTGTGGCGAAATCATCTTGCCGGTCACGCCGCCGCTGGTGTTGGCCGCTACCAGCAAAGTGTCGTTGACACCGATCTGGTGTGCGGTGGTCGCTTGCAGCGAGCCGAACAGCGCGTTGGACGAAGTATCGGAACCAGTGAGGAACACGCCGAGCCAACCGAGGAATGGCGAGAAGAACGGAAACGCTGCACCAGTCCCGGCCAATACCAAGGCCATGGTCGAGGACATGCCCGAGAAGTTGGTGACGAAGGCAAACGCCAACACCATGCCGATGGACAGGATAGGCCAGCGCAGTTCGTAGAAGGTCTCTTTTAAAGTGGTAAGACCAGTTTTAAAGTTGATCTTCAATACCAGCATCGAGATGAGTGCCGAGAAGAAAATCGCCGTGCCGGTGGCGGAAATCGGATCAAGCTTGAACACCGCCGGGATGGCGGTCGGGTTGACGACGATGGGCGCGACTTTGATCACCATCTGGTTCAGGTGTGGAATGGCGAAGTTGAATACCCAGCCGTACATCGAGCCACCCGCGGCGAACATCGCCTTGAACGGCTTCAAGGTCCAGATCGTCACCAGCACGGTGAGGATCAGGAACGGTGACCAGGCCTTGATGATTTCCCCCATGCTGTAGGGCGAAACCACGGTGCTGCGGGGCTGGCCGAAACCGCCGACGCTGGCGGTGATGGCTGCGCTGGAGGTGGCGCCGGCTATCTGCGCGCCTGCGGTGCGCTTGGGTTGCCAGACTTTCAAGAACAACGTCAGGGAAATCAGGCTGGCCAGGGCCGAGGTGATGTCCGGCAATTCCGGGCCGATGAAGTTCGACGTGAAGTACTGGGTGATGGCGAAACTCAGGCCCGCCACCAAGGCGGCCGGCCAGGTTTCCCGCACGCCGCGCAGGCCATCCATCATAAACACCAGCCAGAACGGTACAAACAACGACAGCAAGGGCAATTGGCGCCCGGTCATGGCGCCGATCTTGAACGCGTCGATCCCGGTTACCTGGCCCGCTACGATAATCGGGATGCCCAGCGCGCCGAAGGCCACCGGAGCGGTGTTGGCGATCAGGCACAGGCCGGCGGCGTAGAGAGGGTTGAAACCCAGGCCCACCAGCAGCGCGGCGGTAATCGCGACCGGGGCACCAAAGCCGGCGGCTCCCTCCAGGAAAGCGCCGAAGCAGAAGCCGATCAGCAGCACTTGCAGGCGCTGGTCATCGGTAATCGACAGCACCGAGCTGCGGATGATTTCGAACTGGCCGCTCTTGACCGTCAGTTTGTAGAGAAACACCGCGGCGACGATGATCCAGGCGATAGGCCATAGACCGTAGGCAAAGCCATAGCCGGCGGCGGCGAATGCCATGTCGGCTGGCATTTGGAAGGCGAAAATGGCGACGGCAATCGCCAGCGCCAGGGTGATGCTGCCGGCCACATGCCCCTTGAGGCGAAACACCGCCAGGGCGAGGAAGAAAAACACGATGGGAATGACGGCCGCGAGTGCGGACAAGCCTAGGCTGCCGAGCGGGCTGTAAAGCTGTTGCCAGGTTTGCATATTGGGTGAGCCCCTAATTGTTGTTGGTCAGGCACTGGTCAGCGTTCTGGCTAATTGGTAATACCAATTTACAAGCGCTGTCGGCTAGGGTAAAAGCCTTGGTTGTCGTGTGTCAATTTGCCGCCCTGAAACTTTCGTCGAATAAACGCTGCAGAAGGCATCTGATCTGCTGGCATTGATGGTTATTGGAGGGTGTGGACGGGGCCCGGATGAGCCAGAATAGAGGGCCCGGCGAGCCGTCGGGTCCGTGGAGAGTCGAGTTATGGGGTTTGATCAGATTCGTCAGCGCCGTTTGTCTGACGATATTGTCGAGCGGCTTGAAGGCATGATCCTGGAGGGCACGTTGAAGTCCGGCGAGCGGCTGCCGGCCGAGCGGACCTTGGCCGAACAGTTCGGTGTATCACGCCCTTCTTTGCGCGAGGCGATCCAGAAACTGGCGGCGAAGGGGCTGCTGGTCAGTCGTCAGGGTGGGGGGAACTATGTCGTGGATTCCCTGGGCTCGACATTCAGCGACCCGCTGCTGCAATTATTGGAGAGCAACCCCGAAGCGCAGCGTGACTTGCTGGAGTTCCGCCATACGCTGGAAGCGTCCTGTGCCTACTACGCGGCGCTGCGGGCCACGGATGTCGATCGCGAGCGGCTGACGGCGGCATTCGACGAGTTGCAGGATTGTTATTCCCGCCACGACGAAGTGAGCCGGGCGGAAGAGGGGGCGGCGGATGCCCGGTTCCATCTGGCGATCGCCGAGGCCAGTCATAACGCGGTCTTGCTGCATACCATTCGCGGCTTGTTTGACCTGCTCAAGCGCAACGTCGTCACCAACATCGGCGGCATGTACAAGCAGCGCAGCGAGACCCGCGACATGCTGATCAGTCAGCATCGGGAGCTGTATCAAGCAATCATGGATGGGCACGCCGAGCTGGCGCGAGAGGTGTCCAGTCGACATATCCTGTATGTGCAGGAAGTGCTGGAAGAGGTTCGTCAGGAAGTACAGCGCGTGGCGCGAGCAGAACGACGCAAAGGAATGTAGACACGCAGCGGATGCCGTGGGAGCGAGCCTGCTCCCACAGATAATCCCGGGCTAATCTTCCTTGCCCTTGTTGCGCACCGCGCGCTGCAGTTCGCGACCGGCATCGCGTTCGCGTTCGGTATCGCGCTTGTCGTATTCCTTCTTGCCCTTGCCCAGCGCGATCTCGCACTTGATCAAGTGTTTGCTCCAGTACAGCGACGTGCAGACGCAGGCGTAACCTTTCTGCTGCACGGACGCGAAGAGCTTTTCCAGCTCCCGCTTGTTGAGCAGCAGCTTTCGCGAGCGCGTCGGGTCGGCGATGACGTGGGTGCTGGCGGTGGTCAGCGGCGTGATATGACTGCCGAGCAACCAGGCTTCGCCGTCCTTGAGCAGGACATAACTGTCGACCAGTTGCGCCTTGCCGGCACGCAAGCTCTTTACTTCCCAGCCGGCCAGGACCATGCCAGCCTCGAAACGTTGTTCGATGAAGTAATCGTGTCGCGCCTTTTTGTTTTGCGCGATGGTCCCTGTGGGGTGTTTCTTCTGTTTAGCCATAGGGGCGGCATTATAGGCAGTTGCGTGCGTGTCGGCTACGGTGAAGCTGCGTGCTTGAGCAGGTTGAATGAATCCCGGACAATGCGGCCTCTTTTTTGAACGCTTGGGCGTGATTACGATGTCGACAGACAAGGTTTCTGTCCACGGCAGTTGGGCTAGCCGCTGGGTCTTCATATTCGCCGCGACCGGTTCGGCCGTGGGCCTGGGTAGTATCTGGAAGTTTCCGTACATGGTCGGCGTCTATGGAGGCGGCGCCTTTGTACTGATGTTCCTGGCCTGCATTGCGCTCATTGGCGCGCCGGTCATGCTGGCGGAAACGCTGATCGGTCGTCGCGCCCGGCAAAGCCCGGCCAACGCCTTGAAGGTGCTGGCGCTGGAGGCGGGTCATTCGCCGAAGTGGTCCTGGGGCGCGTTCGCCGGAATGGTCACCGCGCTGCTGATCTTGTCTTTCTATAGCGTGGTCGGTGGCTGGTCGCTGGACTACATCATCGATATGGGTCGTGGGGATTTCCAAGGTGCGACGCCCGATCAGGTCGGCGCGTACTTCGGCGATGTGATTGCCGATCCTTGGCGGCTGACACTCTGGCACACACTTTTCATGGTGCTCTCCGCCGTGGTGATTGCCCGAGGTGTGGTCGCGGGGCTTGAGCGCAGCCTGCGGATCATGATGCCGCTCCTTTTCGTGATGATCCTGGTCCTGCTGGGCTACAGCATGACCACCGGGCATTTCATGGAAGGCGTGCATTTCATGTTCGATTTCAAACCGGAAAAAGTCATGGAGGGTCTGCTGCCGGCCATGGGGCACGCGTTCTTCTCCCTGAGCGTGGGGGTTGGCTCGATCATGATCTACGGGGCCTATATGCCCAAGAGTGCGTCGCTGACCAAGACAGTTGTCGGCGTTGCGTTGCTTGACACCTTTGTGTCGCTGCTGGCTGGGGTGGCATTGTTTCCGATCGTGTTCGCCGCTGGCCTGAACCCCAGCGAGGGACCCGGGCTGATGTTCGTCAGCTTGCCGTTTGCCTTTGGCAGCATGGCGTTCGGTCAAGTAATGGGCGTGGTGTTTTTTGTCCTGGTGGCGATTGCCGCCTGGAGTTCGGCCATTTCCCTGCTGGAGCCGATGGTGGCCTATCTGGTTGAGCGAACCCGCCTCAGTCGCGCCTGGGTCACGTTCTGGCTGGCTTTCACCTGCTGGTTCGTGGGGTTGGGGACCGTATTTTCCTTCAACATTTGGAAGCAGGCCAAGTTTTTCGTGAACGAAGACGGGCTGTTCCATCTCTATCAGTGGGGAGCAAGCGGAGGGCTGGATTTCTTCGGCGTGATCGATTTCTTTACATCACGGATCATGCTGCCGCTGGGTGGTTTGTGCTTCGTGGTGTTTGCGGGTTGGATCATGGGTCGTGAAGCCGTGCGTGATGAATTGTCACTGCGCAGTCCTGTATTGTTCGCCTTGAGCCTGTTCTTGATGCGCTATGTGGCGCCCATCGGCATCCTCGTAGTGTTTGCCGCCCAGCTGTGGAAGTGACGCTTACATGACGACACATATTCAACGCTCAGCGTTGCTGCCCTACCCGGCGCAGGCGCTGTACGACTTGGTCAATGACGTGGCGAGTTATCCGGAGTTCCTGCCCTGGTGTTCGTCCGCCGAGGTGCTCGAAAGCTCAGAAACCCATATGCGCGCCAGCCTCAATGTCGCCAAGGGTGGATTGAGCCAGCACTTCGTCACGCGCAACACCTTGGTGCCTGGGCAGTCCATCGAGATGAACCTTGAAGAGGGGCCGTTCAATCAGCTCCATGGCGTCTGGGTGTTCAAGTCACTGGGCGAAAAGGCCTGCAAGATCAGCCTGGATCTTTCGTTCGATTACGCCGGGCCGCTGGTGCGCGCGACATTGGGGCCGCTGTTCAACCAGGCGGCCAATACCCTGGTCGATGCGTTTTGCCAGCGTGCCAAGCAAAATGCTGAGCTCAAGCGGTGATCGAGATAGAAGTGGTGTATGCCAGCGCCGAGCGCCAGATCCTCCGCGCGTTCGCTGTGCAGGGGGGTACGAGTGTTCGCGCCGCGCTGGCGGCATCGGGCATCGCAGAAGCGTTTCCAGAGTTGGATCTGGCCACTGTCCCTGTCGGGATCTTCGGCAAAGTGGTTGCGGATCCGGAGCGGCAGGTCGTGCAAGCAGCTGATCGACTCGAAATTTATCGGCCTTTGTTGGCTGATCCGAAAGAAATCCGTCGCCTGCGAGCGGCCAAGGCTGCCCAGGCGCGTCAGGCAGATCAATGACCTGATCTGGATCGCAGGCAATAAAAAACCCGGCAATGCCGGGTTTTTTATTGCCGCAATTTATTGCGGTGAGGTATCCAGAGGTTCTGGTGTCGGGACAGGTACGGTCTCGACGTTGTCCACGTCCTTCTGAATCTGGTCCAGCAACGAACCTGGCTTGGCCGGCTTTTCCGGTTTTGGCTGTTCGGCATTCTGGGTCGGATCGGTGACTGTGGTGCCACTGTCCTTGCCCATGATGGCCTCATCACGGCTCACGCCAGGCATGAAATCGCCCGACAGGCTGACGAGCTGGTCGTCAGGACTGAAGATAACGCTGATGCGTTCTTGTTGCCGCTCACCGCCACCTGGCTGCAAGCTGTACAGGTAATCCCAGCGATCGGCATGGAACGTGTCGGTCAGCAGGGGGTTGCCCATGATAAACCGTACTTGCCGGCGGGTCATTCCCGGGCGTAACTGGTCTATCATGTCCTGCGTGACGACATTGCCCTGCTGGATGTCGATTTTGTAAACCCCGGGGAATGAACAACCGGCGAGTGCGAGCAGTCCCACAAAGGTGAAACTGGTTAGCAAGAGCTTGGTGTTTTGCATCGGTGGGCGACTTCCACTATCTTGGCTGGGACAACGTAAACGCCGATCATACCCGCATTAAGAGAAGCTGCGAAGCAGCATCGCGAGAAAGCTGACCATGGTTGAAAATAGCGAACTACGCAAAGCCGGCCTCAAAGTGACCCTGCCAAGGGTCAAGATTCTGCAAATGCTCGATTCCGCCGAGCAACGCCACATGAGTGCCGAAGACGTCTACAAGGCGCTCATGGAAGCTGGCGAGGACGTCGGTCTGGCCACGGTTTACCGTGTCCTGACTCAATTCGAGGCTGCGGGGTTGGTGGCACGTCATAATTTTGATGGCGGTCATGCTGTCTTTGAATTGGCTGACGGGGAGCACCACGACCACATGGTGGACGTTGAAACCCGGGAAGTTATCGAGTTCATCAGTCCTGAAATCGAAAAACTGCAACAAGCGATTGCTGATGAGTATGGTTTCGAGCTGATCGATCACCATCTCGTCCTGCATGTACGCAAGCGCAAATAAGTTCGTCGCGTGGGTGAAAGCCCCCAAAACGAAAGAAGGCGACCCTCGGGTCGCCTTCTTGCTTTATGGCGTCTCCTAGATTTTCGCCGCCACCACCATTTTCTTGGCGTGCGCCAAGGACTCTTTGGTCAGGTCGATGCCTCCGAGCATCCGGGCCACTTCTTCCACGCGCTCGTTCTTGTTCAGCTTGGACACGGCGGTACGAGTCGCGTCCTCGCCACGCACCTTATGGACAAATAGATGCTGGTGCCCCTGGGCGGCGACTTGAGGCAGGTGGGTCACTGTCAGAACCTGTCCGCGCTCGCCCAGCCTGCGTAGCAACTGGCCGACGATTTCCGCCGTAGGGCCGCCGATGCCCACGTCCACTTCGTCGAATACCAACGTCGGCACCCGCGAGGTTTGCGCTGTAATGACCTGGATCGCCAGGCTGATGCGCGACAGCTCACCCCCGGAGGCAACTTTGGCCAGGGCCTTGAGCGGTTGCCCGGGGTTGGCGCTGACCAGCAACTCCACCTGCTCCAGCCCATTGGGTTGGAGCTCGTCACCGGAGTTGGGTCGCAGTTCGATGGCGAAGCGTCCGCCCGGCATGCCCAGGCGCTGGATTTCCTGTTCTACGGCGCTGGCCAATCCGGTTGCAGCTTGTCGGCGCAGTTCGCTGAGTTCGTTGGCCTTTTCCTGGTAATGGCGCGCGTAGGAGGCCAATTCGTCCCCGAGGCGTTCGATGGATTCATCGTTGGCGTTAAGGGTTTCCAATTCTTCCAGCAGGCGTTGCTGCAGTTCGACGACATCGGTTGGCTGGATACGGTGTTTGCGCGCCAGTGTATAGATAGTGTCCAGGCGTTCTTCCAGGTATTGAAGCCGCGCCGGGTCGGCGTCGAAATGATCAAGGAACCGGTTCAGCTCCCCAACGGCTTCCTCGACCTGGATCTGCGCGCTAGTCAGCAGGTTGGTCGCTTCGTTCAGGGCACCCACCGAATTGTTCACGCTGGACAACCGGTTCAGGCTCGCTGTCAGCGCATTGAGCACATTGCCCGAATCGCTCTCGCTGCATTGCTCGACCACTTGCCGGCAAATGCCTAGCAATGCTTCGGCGTTGGTCAGGTTCTTGTGCTCTTGCTCCAGTTCCTCCAACTCGTTTTCACCCAGGGCCAGGTTTTCCAGTTCTTCGAGCTGGTAGCTCAGCAACTGGTGGCGAGCGCGTTGCTCGTCGCCGGAGTTGGAGAGGCGATCCAGTTCCTGCCGGGTCTGGCGCCAACGCTGGGCTGCCAGATGAACCTGGCGGGCCAGGTCGGTGGCTCCGGCGTACTCGTCGAGCAAACGCCGATGGGTGTCGGTCTTGAGCAGGGATTGGTGTTCATGCTGGCTGTGGATGTCGATCAGCAATTCACCGAGGGCCTTGAGGTCTCCCAGCGGGCAGGGCGTGCCATTGATGTAGCCTCGGGAGCGGCCTTCGGCGGTGATGACCCGGCGCAGGATGCACAGGCCGTCGTTGTCCAGGTCGCGTTCGGCCAGCCAGGCGCTGGCTTCGGGAATGTCGATCAGGTCAAACGTTGCCAGGATGTCGGCCTTGTCCGCGCCAGGGCGTACCACGCCGTTGTCGGCGCGATCGCCGAGGGTCAGGCCCAAGGCATCGAGCATGATCGATTTGCCGGCGCCGGTTTCACCGGTTATCACGCTCATGCCCCGGTCGAGTTCGAGGTCGAGGTGTTCGACGATGGCATAGTTGTGTACGGACAGGTGCACCAGCATAAGGCCGCTCCCAGGCATTAGGTCTGGTTATTTATACAGTGTTTTGTTTCTGGCTGACAATGCCCTCGCTTAGCTCGATTTGCTTGGATGATCGAAATTCTTAGCGCCGAAGCGAAGGATATGCAGCTGTTTTTTGTAAGGTTAATTCGTCACGCGGCCCTTGAAGCTGGAAAAGCTGGCCCCATATATCCGGGCAGAAGCGCGAGTCGAGCTCGCGGACGAAGTTGAAAGGAGAAATCTATGGCAGACGAACAGACGCAGGACACGCAAAATCTAGACGCCAATCAGGCTCCCCAGGATTCGGGCGAAGACCTGGCGGCACGTGTACAAGTGCTCGAAGAGCAACTGGCCGGTGCGCAGGATCAGGCGTTGCGTGTAGCTGCCGACCTGCAGAATGTCCGCCGCCGCGCCGAGCAAGACGTGGAAAAAGCCCACAAATTCGCCCTGGAGCGTTTCGCCGGCGACCTGCTGCCGATCATCGACAGCCTGGAGCGCGGCCTGGAGCTGTCCAACCCGGACGACGAGAACATCCGTGCGATGCGTGAAGGCATCGAGCTGACCCTGAAAATGTTCCAGGACACCCTCAAGCGTTATCAGCTTGAAGCGATCGATCCACACGGCGAACCCTTCAATGCCGAGCACCATCAGGCCATGGCGATGCAGGAAAGCGCAGACGTCGAGCCGAACAGTGTGCTGAAAGTATTCCAGAAGGGCTACCTGCTCAACGGTCGCCTGTTGCGCCCGGCCATGGTCGTGGTGAGCAAGGCGCCAGCACCGGTTTCGCCTTCTATTGATGAGCAGGCTTGAAATCGGGCGCAGCGGCCCCATTAAGAAGTCAAGCGTTTAAGTGCTACCGCAGTTAGCCACCACTGCTGCGGCAACAAAATCCAAGTTCCGGGAGAGTTAACATGGGCAAGATTATCGGTATCGACCTGGGGACCACCAACTCGTGCGTCTCCGTGCTGGAAAACGGCAAGGCCAAGGTTATTGAGAACGCTGAGGGTGCGCGCACCACGCCGTCCATCATTGCGTACGCCAACGATGGCGAGATCCTGGTGGGCCAGTCCGCCAAGCGTCAGGCTGTGACCAATCCGCATAACACCCTGTATGCGGTGAAGCGTCTGATCGGTCGCAAGTTCGACGAAGAAGTCGTTCAGAAAGACATCAAGATGGTGCCTTACAAAATCGCCAAGGCTGACAACGGCGACGCTTGGGTTGAAGTGAACGGCCAGAAAATGGCACCGCCACAGATCTCGGCTGAAATCCTCAAGAAAATGAAGAAAACCGCCGAAGATTACCTCGGCGAAGCGGTGACTGAGGCGGTCATCACTGTTCCAGCATACTTCAACGACAGTCAGCGCCAGGCGACCAAAGACGCCGGCCGCATCGCGGGCCTGGACGTAAAACGTATCATCAACGAACCAACCGCGGCCGCTCTGGCCTACGGTATGGACAAGGCCAAGGGCGATCACACCGTGATCGTTTACGACCTGGGCGGTGGTACCTTCGACGTCTCCGTGATTGAGATCGCTGAAGTGGATGGCGAGCACCAGTTCGAAGTGCTGGCTACCAACGGTGACACGTTCCTCGGCGGTGAAGACTTCGATATTCGTCTGATCGACTACCTCGTCGACGAATTCAAGAAAGAAAGCGGCATGAACCTCAAGGGCGACCCGCTGGCCATGCAGCGCCTGAAAGAAGCCGCCGAAAAAGCTAAGATCGAACTGTCCTCGAGCCAGTCGACCGACGTGAACCTGCCGTACATCACCGCAGACGCCACCGGTCCTAAGCACTTGAACGTGAAGATCTCCCGCGCCAAGCTCGAAGCGCTGGTGGAAGACCTGGTTCAGCGCACCATCGAACCTTGCCGCATTGCCATGAAGGATGCCGGTATCGACGTTGGTTCGATCAACGACGTCATCCTGGTCGGCGGCCAGACCCGTATGCCGCTGGTCCAGAAGCTGGTGACCGATTTCTTCGGTAAGGAAGCACGCAAGGACGTGAACCCGGACGAAGCCGTTGCCATGGGTGCTGCCATCCAAGGCGCCGTTCTGGCCGGTGACGTGAAAGACGTTCTGCTGCTCGATGTCAGTCCGCTGACCCTGGGTATCGAAACCATGGGCGGCGTAATGACCGCGCTGATCGAGAAAAACACCACGATTCCTACCAAGAAATCCCAGGTGTTCTCGACGGCTGACGACAACCAGAACGCCGTGACCATCCACGTGCTGCAGGGTGAGCGCAAGCAGGCTACCCAGAACAAGTCCCTGGGCAAGTTCGACCTGGCCGAGATTCCGCCAGCGCCACGCGGTGTGCCACAAATCGAAGTGACCTTCGACATCGACGCCAACGGCATCCTGCACGTCGGCGCGAAAGACAAGGCTACTGGCAAGACCCAGTCGATCGTGATCAAGGCCAACTCCGGTCTGTCCGAGGAAGAAATTCAGCAAATGGTTCGCGACGCTGAAGTCAACGCCGAGGAAGACCGCAAGTTTGAAGAGCTGGCCAGTGCTCGTAACCAGGGCGACGCCTTGGTTCACTCGACTCGCAAGATGGTTGCCGATGCCGGCGACAAAGTGACCGCTGAAGAGAAGACCGCGATCGAAGCTGCCGTGGTTGCCCTTGAAGCTGCCGTCAAAGGCGACGACAAGGCCGCCATCGAAGCGAAGATCGAAGAGCTGTCTAAAGTCTCCGCGCCGGTGGCTCAGAAGATGTATGCCGAGCAGGCCCAGCCAGCTGAAGGTGCGGCGCAGCAAGGCGAATCGGCCCAGAAAGCCGATGACGTCGTCGACGCTGAGTTCGAAGAAGTGAAAGACAACAAGTAACTGCTTGTTGGTCGGCCGGTTGACTGCGTTTGTGCGGTGGCTGGTAGGATGTCGCCGCGCGGGAGCTTGCTCCCGCGTTGGCGTGTCTGGAGCCAGTGAATTTTTACAGCATGCGACAAGCTCGGGTGCTGGCGGTGTGTTCGGGGATGCTCCTGCTTTCCGGGCAATGCGCACCGCATTTTGGCCGGGTCCCTGGCTGAAAGATTTATGACCAGGATCGTTGAATCGACGTGAGTTGGGTCCGGGCCTGTATTGGGGCTCAACGAGTTTGGCGAGGCTCAGGAGGGGTTTGCCGAACGTCCTATAAGAGTGCAAAGACTAATGGCAAAGCGTGACTTTTACGAAGTATTGGGTGTTGAGCGGGGGGCCAGCGAGGCAGAGCTGAAGAAGGCCTATCGCCGTCTCGCGATGAAGCACCACCCTGACCGTAATCCCGGCGACAAGGCATCGGAAGAGATGTTCAAGGAGGCTAACGAGGCCTATGAAGTCCTGTCCGACTCCAGCAAGCGCGCGGCTTACGACCAGTACGGTCATGCCGGTGTCGACCCGAGCATGGGCGGTGGCGGTGCCGGTTTTGGCGGCCAGAATTTTTCCGACATTTTCGGCGATGTGTTCAGCGATTTCTTCGGCGGCGGTCGTGGCGGTGCCCGTGGTGGTGCTCAGCGTGGCAGCGATCTGCGCTACACCCTGGAGCTGAACCTGGAAGAGGCGGTGCGCGGTACCACGGTCAATATCCGGGTTCCGACGCTGGTCAACTGCAAGCCATGTGACGGTTCGGGTGCCAAGAAGGGTTCTTCGCCCGTTACTTGCCCCACCTGTGGTGGCATTGGCCAGGTCCGCATGCAACAGGGCTTCTTCTCGGTCCAACAGACCTGCCCACGTTGCCACGGCCAAGGCAAGATTATTTCCGATCCGTGCGACTCCTGCCACGGCGAAGGGCGTGTCGAAGAGTACAAGACGCTGTCGGTGAAAGTGCCGGCCGGTGTCGATACCGGTGATCGCATTCGCCTGTCCGGCGAAGGTGAGGCGGGTGCCCAAGGTGGGCCGACTGGCGACCTGTACGTGGTCATCAACGTGCGTGAGCACGCGATCTTCCAGCGCGACGGCAAACATCTGTTCTGCGAAGTGCCGATCAGTTTCGTCGATGCGGCATTGGGTGGCGAGCTTGAGATTCCGACCCTCGATGGTCGCGTCAAACTGAAGATTCCCGAGGGGACGCAAACCGGCAAGCAGTTCCGGATCCGCGGCAAAGGCGTAGCGCCAGTGCGGGGCGGTGGTGCGGGCGACCTGATGTGTCGCGTTGCGGTGGAAACGCCGGTGAACCTGAGCCGGCGCCAGCGGGAATTGCTGGAAGAGTTCCGCAGCTCCCTAGCGGATGACAACAGTCACTCGCCGAAAACCACCGGTTGGTTCGAAGGCGTGAAGCGCTTCTTCGGCGACCTGTAAGGAGTGGGCATGCGACGTATAGCTGTGATGGGCGCCGCGGGGCGCATGGGCAAGGCGCTGGTCGAGGCGGTGCAGCAACGTTCGCCGCTTTCGGGTCTGACGGCTGCCATTGTCCGGCCCGACAGTACGCTGGTAGGGGCTGATGCTGGCGAGTTGGCTTCGATTGGGCGTATCGGCGTACCGATGTCCGGTGGGCTGGAAAAGGTGCTCGATGAGTTCGATGTATTGATCGATTTCACCCTGCCTGAAGTCATGCTGAAAAACCTCGCCATCTGCCGCAAGGCCGGCAAGGCCATGGTTATCGGTACGACCGGCCTGGATGCGGCACAAAAGGAATTGTTGGCCGAGGCCGGCAAGGATATTCCGATCGTGTTCGCGGCGAATTTCAGCGTGGGCGTGAACCTGTCGCTGAAGTTGCTGGACCTGACCGCTCGGGTCTTGGGCGATGATGCGGATATCGAGATTATCGAGGCGCATCATCGACACAAGATCGACGCGCCTTCAGGAACCGCGTTGCGCATGGGTGAAGTGATTGCCGATGCGCTGGGTCGTGACCTGCAGGAAGTGGCCGTATACGGGCGCCAGGGGCACACCGGTGCGCGGGAGCGCGACACCATCGGTTTCGCGACCGTGCGTGGCGGTGACGTAGTAGGTGATCACACCGTGCTGTTCGCCACTGAAGGCGAACGCCTGGAGATTACCCATAAAGCGTCGAGTCGGATGACCTTCGCCAAGGGCGCCGTACGGGCTGCGCTGTGGCTGGATGGTTGCGAGCCTGGCCTGTACGACATGCAGGACGTTCTCGACCTGCGTTGATGCCATTAATAGCGGGGTTCAGGTTATACTGAGCCCCGTTTTAAACCGCTTCGCGACGTCCTGTCGCATTCCCTTGCCTTTCAGGCTCATTAGCGGTGGACCAAAAAAGCCTTTTTCTGTAAGCTACAGCTTTAGTGTGTCCACTAAAAGCGCGCAGAATAATTCAGTGAACAAGCGGGGTGACGTGTCCATACGTCACTCCGCTTTTTTACAACCTGCGATCGCCCTTTCAGGCTTTATTTACGGGAGGTCTTCTTGACTAAGCCAGCCATACTCGCCCTTGCTGATGGCAGCATTTTTCGCGGCGAAGCCATTGGAGCCGACGGTCAGACCGTTGGTGAGGTGGTGTTTAACACCGCAATGACCGGCTATCAGGAAATTCTTACCGATCCTTCCTACGCCCAACAAATCGTTACCCTGACTTACCCGCATATCGGCAATACCGGCACCACGCCGGAAGATGCCGAGTCCGATCGTGTCTGGTCCGCTGGCCTGGTCATTCGCGACCTGCCGCTGGTAGCGAGCAACTGGCGTAACAAGATGTCCTTGTCCGACTACCTGAAAGCCAACAATGTCGTGGCGATCGCCGGTATCGACACCCGCCGCCTGACCCGCATTCTTCGGGAAAAAGGCGCGCAGAACGGCTGTATCATGGCCGGTGACAACATTTCCGACGAGGCCGCCATTGCCGCTGCCCAGGGTTTCCCAGGGCTCAAGGGCATGGACCTGGCGAAAGTCGTCAGCACCAAGAAACAGTACGAGTGGCGCTCCTCGGTCTGGGATCTGAAAACCGATAGCCACGCGACGATCGAGGCTTCCGAGCTGCCGTATCACGTGGTTGCCTACGATTACGGCGTCAAGCTGAACATCCTGCGCATGTTGGTAGCGCGCGGTTGCCGCGTCACCGTGGTGCCGGCCCAAACCCCAGCCGCCGACGTCCTGGCCCTCAAACCCGACGGTGTGTTCCTGTCCAACGGCCCGGGTGACCCGGAGCCTTGCGACTACGCGATTCAGGCGATCAGGGACGTGCTGGAAACCGAGATTCCGGTCTTCGGTATCTGTCTGGGGCACCAGTTGCTGGCCCTGGCTTCGGGCGCCAAGACCCTGAAAATGGGCCACGGCCACCACGGTGCCAACCACCCGGTTCAGGACCTGGACACCGGCGTCGTCATGATCACCAGTCAGAACCACGGTTTTGCGGTTGACGAGGCGACCCTGCCGGCCAACGTGCGGGCCATCCATAAATCGCTGTTCGACGGCACGCTGCAAGGCATCGAGCGTACCGACAAGAGCGCGTTCAGCTTCCAGGGTCACCCTGAGGCGAGCCCGGGCCCGAACGATGTGGCGCCGCTGTTCGATCGCTTCATCAATGAGATGGCCAAGCGACGCTGACCGCGTGAAGCCTGAGGGTGGCCCCGAAACCGGCGGCCCCCATGGGCGCTTCAAAGATTGTTCGACGGCCTAGCCGACTGACCTGCGGATTTGAGTGACAAACCCATGCCAAAACGTACAGACATAAAAAGCATCCTGATTCTCGGCGCTGGCCCGATCGTGATCGGCCAGGCCTGCGAATTCGACTACTCCGGCGCCCAGGCCTGTAAAGCCCTGCGCGAAGAGGGCTACCGCGTCATCCTGGTGAACTCCAACCCGGCCACCATCATGACCGACCCGTCGATGGCCGACGCCACCTACATCGAGCCGATCAAATGGCAGACCGTTGCCAAGATCATCGAGAAGGAACGTCCGGACGCGCTGCTGCCGACCATGGGTGGCCAGACCGCGCTGAACTGCGCCCTGGACCTGGAGCGCGAAGGCGTCCTGGAAAAATTCGGTGTGGAGATGATCGGCGCGAACGCCGACACCATCGACAAGGCCGAAGACCGTTCGCGCTTCGACAAGGCGATGAAGTCCATCGGCCTGGACTGCCCACGCTCGGGCATCGCCCACAGCATGGAAGAGGCCAACGCCGTCCTGGAACGCCTCGGCTTCCCGTGCATCATCCGTCCGTCCTTCACCATGGGCGGCACCGGTGGTGGCATCGCCTACAACCGTGAAGAATTCGAAGAAATCTGCGCCCGTGGTCTCGACTTGTCGCCGACCAAGGAACTGCTGATTGACGAATCCCTGATCGGCTGGAAAGAATACGAAATGGAAGTTGTCCGCGACAAAAAGGACAACTGCATCATCGTCTGCTCCATCGAGAACTTCGACCCGATGGGCGTGCACACCGGTGACTCGATCACCGTGGCGCCGGCCCAGACCCTGACAGACAAGGAATACCAGATCCTGCGGAACGCCTCCCTGGCGGTGCTGCGCGAGATCGGCGTGGAAACCGGCGGCTCCAACGTCCAGTTCGGCATCTGCCCGAACACCGGCCGCATGGTGGTCATCGAGATGAACCCGCGCGTGTCCCGTTCGTCGGCCCTGGCCTCGAAAGCCACCGGTTTCCCAATCGCCAAGGTCGCCGCCAAGCTGGCCGTCGGCTACACCCTGGACGAACTGTCGAACGATATCACCGGCGGCAAGACCCCGGCGTCCTTCGAACCGTCCATCGACTACGTAGTGACCAAGCTGCCGCGTTTCGCCTTCGAAAAATTCGCCAAGGCTGACGCCCGCCTGACCACCCAGATGAAATCGGTGGGTGAAGTCATGGCCATCGGCCGGACTTTCCAGGAATCCCTGCAAAAAGCCCTTCGTGGCCTGGAAGTGGGTGTCTGCGGTCTCGATCCGAAGCTGGACCTGAGCAAGCCGGAAAGCATGAGCGAGCTCAAGCGCGAGCTGACCGTGCCGGGCGCCGAGCGTATCTGGTATGTGGCGGATGCCTTCCGCGCCGGCATGACTGTCGAGCAGATTTTCGACATGAACATGATCGACCCTTGGTTCCTGGTACAGATCGAAGACCTGATCAAGGAAGAAGAGAAGGTCAAGACCCTGGGCATGTCCAGCATCGACCGCAACACGATGCTGGGCCTCAAGCGCAAGGGCTTCTCCGACATGCGCCTGGCCAAGCTGCTGGGTGTGACCGAGAAGAGCCTGCGCACTCATCGTCACAAGCTGGAAGTCTTCCCGGTCTACAAGCGCGTCGACACCTGCGCGGCTGAGTTCGCCACCGACACTGCCTATCTGTACTCCACGTACGAAGAAGAGTGCGAAGCCGCGCCTTCGACCCGGGACAAGATCATGATCCTGGGCGGCGGTCCCAACCGGATCGGCCAGGGCATCGAGTTCGACTACTGCTGCGTACACGCAGCACTGGCGCTGCGCGATGATGGTTACGAAACCATCATGGTCAACTGCAACCCGGAAACCGTATCCACTGACTACGACACCTCTGATCGCCTGTACTTCGAGCCTGTGACCCTGGAAGACGTGCTGGAAATCGTCCGCGTCGAGAAGCCAAAAGGCGTGATCGTCCAGTACGGTGGGCAGACCCCTCTGAAGCTGGCCCGCGCCCTCGAAGCCGCCGGCGTGCCGATCATCGGCACCAGCCCGGATGCCATCGACCGCGCTGAAGACCGCGAGCGCTTCCAGCAGATGGTCGAGCGCCTGAACCTGCGCCAGCCGCCAAACGCCACCGTGCGCAGCGAAGACGAAGCGATTCGTGCGGCCGCCAAGATCGGCTACCCGTTGGTGGTGCGTCCGTCCTACGTGCTGGGCGGTCGTGCGATGGAGATCGTCTATCAGGAAGACGAACTCAAGCGCTACCTGCGCGAAGCCGTCCAGGTCTCCAACGACAGCCCGGTGCTGCTCGACCACTTCCTCAACTGCGCCATTGAAATGGACGTGGATGCGGTCAGCGACGGCAAGGACGTGGTGATCGGCGCGATCATGCAGCACATCGAGCAGGCCGGCGTTCACTCCGGTGACTCCGCTTGCTCGCTGCCGCCTTATTCGCTGCCGGCGCACATCCAGGATGAGATGCGCGAACAGGTCAAGAAAATGGCCTTGGAGCTGGGCGTCATCGGCTTGATGAACGTGCAACTGGCCCTACAAGGCGAAGACATCTACGTCATCGAAGTCAATCCGCGCGCTTCCCGTACCGTGCCGTTCGTTTCCAAGTGCATCGGTGTTTCCCTGGCAATGATCGCCGCCCGGGTCATGGCGGGCAAAACCCTGAAAGAGCTGGGTTTCACCAAGGAAATCATCCCGAACTTCTATAGCGTGAAAGAAGCGGTGTTCCCATTCGCCAAGTTCCCGGGCGTCGATCCGATCCTCGGCCCGGAAATGAAATCCACCGGTGAAGTGATGGGCGTGGGTGATACCTTCGGTGAAGCCTTCGCCAAGGCCCAGATGGGCGCCAGTGAAGTGTTGCCGACGGGCGGCACGGCGTTCATCAGCGTGCGTGATGACGACAAGCCACTGGTTGCAGGCGTGGCCCGTGATCTGATCAACTTGGGCTTCGAAGTGGTCGCCACTGCCGGTACTGCCAGGCTGATCGAAGCCGCAGGCCTGAAAGTGCGCCGCGTGAACAAGGTGACCGAGGGGCGTCCGCACGTGGTCGACATGATCAAGAATGACGAAGTCACGCTGATCATCAACACCACCGAAGGTCGTCAATCGATCGCCGATTCCTACTCCATTCGTCGCAATGCGCTGCAGCACAAGATCTACTGCACCACGACCATTGCTGCGGGCGAAGCGATCTGCGAAGCGCTCAAGTTCGGTCCCGAGAAGACCGTGCGTCGCTTGCAGGATCTACATGCAGGATTGAAGGCATGAGCATAACCAAGTACCCGATGACTGTTCAGGGCGCGAAGGCCCTGGAAGAAGAACACGCTTTCCTGACCAAGGTCGAGCGCCCGCGCTTGAGCCAGGCTATCGGTGAAGCGCGTGAGCTGGGCGATCTCAAGGAAAACGCCGAATACCATGCTGCCCGAGAAGAGCAGGGCATGGTCGAGGCGCGTGTACGTGACATCGAAGGCCGCATGCAAAATGCGGTGATCATCGACGTCACGACGATCCCGCACACCGGCAAAGTGATTTTCGGCACTACCGTGGAAATCGCCAACGTCGAGACTGATGAAAGCGTCACTTACCAGATCGTTGGTGAGGATGAGGCGGACATCAAGCTCGGCAAGATTTCAGTCGGCTCGCCCATCGCCCGCGCCTTGATTGCCAAGGAAGAGGGTGATGTGGTTGCCGTGAAGACACCTGGTGGTGTCATTGAGTATGAGATTGTCGAAGTCCGTCATATCTGAACGAAGGCACCCGCTGCGTGCGGGTGCCATGATCTGGCAGCTCACCCAGATGTTATGGGTGGGCGGCGTCTGGTTGTTGCACATCGGTCTGCTGCCGGTGCTGGGCCGAATCGGCCTGGCTCCGCTGCTCATCGATGAAATCGGGGGTATGCTGACGGCGCTGCTGGTAGGGTTTTCCGCAGCGTGCATATTGTTTCAGGCTTTGGTGCTGGTTCAGGCCGAGGGCCTTGGCAGTCTATGGCGCGACATCCGTGGGCAATTGCTGCTCATGGCCTTGTACGCTTGCGGGATGTTCCTGGCGGTGCGTCTCGGCTGGCCGGACGCCAGTCAATGGCAGGTATTCAGTTACCTGGTGTTGGGGTTTTCTGGCCTGGTGCTGGTGTTACAGCCGGTTCCCGGTTGGGGCGGCAGGGTGCGCGAAGCACACCCTTGACCCTTTGTATCACTTGAACCGGTGAACGTTCGACAGTTGCTTGTTGACGCTGAAATTCTTGCGATAAATCAGTGCCATTTTGCCGATGACCTGCACCAGGTCTGCCTTTGCGACTTTGCACAACTCGGCAACGGCAGCCAGGCGGGCTTCGCGATCCAGGATGTTGAGCTTGATCTTGATCAGCTCATGGTCACCCAGGGCGCGTTCCAGTTCGGCGAGTACACCTTCAGTCAAACCGTTATCAGCCACAGTCAAAACCGGTTTCAGATGGTGGCCAATGGATTTGTATTGTTTCTTCTGCTCTTGAGTGAGCGGCATAATCTGACCCCTGCGTCTGATCTTGTAAAAAGCGGCGGCCAGTTTACCCGAGCGAGTCCGGGACCGCCCAGTTAATCACGACCCGATTTAATATTTCAGAGGTGGCCCGTGGCCCGTTCCAAGACAAGTCTTAAATGGCTGCAAGAGCATTTCAACGACCCATTCGTGAAAATGGCGCAGAAAGACGGCTATCGCTCCCGTGCCAGCTACAAGCTGTTGGAAATTCAGGAAAGAGACCGTTTGATCCGGCCAGGCATGAGCGTGATCGACTTGGGCGCCGCCCCGGGTGGCTGGTCCCAAGTGACCAGTCGTCTGATTGGTGGGCAAGGCACACTGATCGCTTCCGATATCCTGGAAATGGACAGTATCCCGGATGTGACCTTCATTCAGGGCGACTTTACCGAGGACGCCGTACTGGCGAATATCCTTGAAGCGGTCGGAAAAAACGAGGTGGACCTTGTGATTTCCGATATGGCCCCCAATATGAGTGGGCTGGCGTCTGTTGATATGCCGCGGTCGATGTTTCTGTGCGAGTTGGCACTGGATCTTGCGACTCGGGTGTTGAAGCCAGGTGGTGATTTTTTGATCAAGGTCTTCCAGGGTGAAGGCTTCGACGAATACCACAAGAGCGTGCGCAAGCAGTTCGAGAAGGTCACGACGCGTAAACCGAAATCATCGCGTGATCGCTCTCGTGAGCAGTACCTGCTAGGCCGTGGTTTCCGCGGTCGCAGTGAGGAATAAGAGGTTTTTCGACCGGGGCGATAGGTTTTTCGTATTTCGTCCCGTGAGCATTAGCGAATATTGTGTAGAAAGTGTTTCACAAAGGGTTACAGACGGCGCCTGCCAAGTCGTAGGTAATGTAGTAAGTTAGGCCGGTGAATATCATGCGAAGCGCGCGCCAGTAGCGGAGCTTGCTTCAGAGGGTAGTTAATTGAACGATATGGCAAAGAATCTGATCCTGTGGTTGATCATCGCTGCAGTCCTTGTGACCGTGATGAACAACTTCTCCAGTCCTAACGAGCCGCAGACCCTCAACTATTCCGACTTCCTCCAGCAGGTCAAGGAAGGCAAGGTCGAGCGCGTAGCCGTAGATGGCTATGTGATTACCGGCAAGCGCACCGATGGTGACAACTTCAAGACCATTCGTCCGGCGATCCAGGACAACGGCCTGATCGGCGACCTGGTGGATAACCATGTCGTGATTGAAGGCAAGCAGCCTGAGCAGCAAAGTATCTGGACCCAGCTTCTGGTTGCGAGCTTTCCTATCCTCGTCATCATCGCGGTGTTCATGTTCTTCATGCGCCAGATGCAGGGCGGAGCCGGAGGCAAGGGCGGGCCGATGAGTTTCGGCAAGAGCAAGGCTCGGCTACTGTCCGAGGATCAGGTCAAAACCACATTGGCCGACGTCGCGGGCTGCGACGAAGCCAAGGAAGAGGTGGGTGAGCTGGTTGAGTTCCTACGCGATCCGGGCAAATTCCAGCGCCTGGGCGGTCGTATTCCGCGCGGCGTACTGATGGTCGGGCCACCCGGTACTGGTAAAACCTTGCTGGCCAAGGCGATTGCCGGTGAAGCGAAAGTGCCTTTCTTCACGATCTCCGGCTCCGACTTCGTCGAGATGTTCGTCGGTGTGGGCGCCAGCCGTGTTCGTGACATGTTCGAGCAGGCCAAGAAGCACGCCCCCTGCATTATCTTCATCGACGAAATCGATGCCGTCGGTCGTCATCGTGGCGCGGGCATGGGCGGTGGTCATGATGAGCGCGAGCAGACCCTCAACCAGTTGCTGGTAGAGATGGACGGTTTCGAAATGAACGACGGCATCATCGTGATTGCCGCCACCAACCGTCCGGACGTGCTTGACCCTGCGCTGTTGCGTCCGGGCCGTTTTGACCGCCAGGTCGTTGTGGGGCTGCCGGACATCCGCGGTCGCGAGCAGATCCTCAAGGTTCATATGCGCAAGGTTCCGATGGGCGACGATGTCGCTCCAGCGGTCATCGCTCGTGGTACGCCGGGGTTCTCCGGTGCTGATCTGGCGAACCTGGTAAACGAAGCGTCGCTGTTCGCTGCCCGTTCCGGCAAGCGCGTCGTGGAAATGAAAGAATTCGAGTTGGCCAAAGACAAGATCATGATGGGCGCCGAGCGCAAATCGATGGTCATGTCGGAGAAGGAAAAGCAGAACACGGCTTACCACGAGGCGGGGCACGCTATCGTTGGTCGCGTAGTGCCTGAGCATGACCCGGTGTACAAGGTCTCGATCATCCCGCGTGGTCGTGCGCTTGGCGTGACGATGTTCCTTCCGGAAGAAGATCGCTACAGCCTGTCCAAGCGTGCGTTGATCAGCCAGATCTGTTCGCTGTACGGCGGCCGTATCGCTGAAGAAATGACACTGGGCTTCGATGGCGTAACGACGGGTGCGTCGAACGACATCATGCGGGCCAGCCAGATCGCCCGAAACATGGTCACCAAGTGGGGCTTGTCCGAGAAGCTGGGGCCGTTGATGTATGCCGAAGAAGAGGGCGAAGTGTTTCTCGGTCGCGGTGGTGGCGGCCAGCATGCAAGCTTCTCGGGTGAGACGGCCAAGCTGATCGACTCTGAAGTTCGCAGCATCATTGACCAGTGCTACGGGACGGCCAAGCAGATCCTCACGGATAACCGCGACAAGCTGGACGCCATGGCTGATGCCTTGATGAAGTACGAAACCATCGATGCCGAGCAGATCGACGACATCATGGCGGGCCGCACGCCGCGTGAGCCTCGCGATTGGTCTGGTGGCACGGGTACCTCCGGTACGCCGCCGGCGGTGCAGGGCGAGCGTCCGGAAACACCCATCGGCGGTCCGGCTGCCGACGTCTAAGGCTTGAAATGACTTCTGTCCAGTCCTCGACCCGGTTGCCTTGCGGCAACCGGGTTCTTGATTTAGCCCATACGCATGTCATGGGCATTCTTAATGTCACTCCCGATTCCTTTTCCGATGGCGGACGATTCAGCCAGCTCGACGCTGCATTGCGGCATGCCGAGGCCATGGTATCGGCCGGGGCAACGCTGATCGATGTAGGTGGTGAGTCGACCCGTCCCGGTGCGCGTGCGGTTTCGCCTACCGAGGAGCTGGAGCGAGTGGCGCCAATTGTCGAACGCATACATCACGAGCTGGATGTCATCATCTCAGTCGATACGTCCACGCCTGCGGTCATGCGCGAGGCGGCGCGCTTGGGGGCGGGATTGATCAATGATGTTCGCTCGTTGCGGCGTGATGGCGCGTTGGATGCTGCTGCTGCCACGGGGTTGCCGGTGTGCCTGATGCACATGCTTGGCGAGCCCGGAACGATGCAGAATGACCCGCACTACGGCGATGTAACCCGTGAAGTCGGTGAGTTCCTGGCGGAGCGCATGAGCCAGTGTGCCGGCGCGGGCATCCCGGCCGAGCGGATCATTCTCGATCCCGGGTTCGGTTTTGCGAAGACATTGGCGCACAATCTGAGCCTGTTCAAGCATATGGAAGCGTTGCATGCCCTGGGCCGGCCGCTGTTGGTCGGTGTCTCGCGAAAGAGCATGATAGGCAATGCGTTGGGTCGTCCGGTGGGAGAGCGCCTGCATGGCGGTCTGGCACTCGCCGCCTTGGCTATTACAAAAGGTGCGCGCATATTGCGGGTGCATGATGTAGTCGAAACAATGGATGTCGTGCGGATGATCGCAGCAGTGGATTCAGCCGAATAAGAATGATGGAGCACTTATGAGCAAAAAATATTTTGGCACCGACGGGATTCGTGGTCGGGTCGGCGAATACCCCATTACCCCTGATTTCATGCTCAAGCTCGGCTGGGCCGCTGGGATGGCGTTCCGAAAAATGGGCGCGTGCAAAGTGCTGGTTGGCAAGGACACGCGTATATCCGGGTATATGTTCGAATCGGCGCTGGAAGCCGGCCTGACATCGGCGGGTGCCGATGTCATGCTGCTCGGGCCGATGCCTACGCCAGCCATCGCCTACCTGACTCGGACATTCCAGGCGCAGGCAGGCATTGTGATCAGCGCTTCGCATAATCCTCATGACGACAACGGCATCAAGTTTTTCTCTGGCAAGGGCACCAAGCTACCGGACGAAATCGAGCTGATGATCGAGGAGTTGCTGGACACGCCAATGACCGTGGTCGAGTCGAGCAAGATCGGCAAGGTGTCTCGGATCAACGATGCGTCGGGTCGCTACATCGAGTTCTGCAAGGGCAGTGTTCCGACCGGTACCAGTTTTTCCGGTCTGAAGATCGTTGTCGACTGTGCTCATGGGGCAACCTACAAGGTCGCGCCAAGCGTCTTTCGTGAGCTGGGTGCCGAAGTGGTGGTGCTCTCGGCCCAGCCTAATGGGCTGAACATCAACCACAACTGCGGTTCTACTCATACCGAGGCTTTGCAGGCGGCTGTATTGGCCGAGCATGCCGATCTCGGTATCGCCTTCGATGGCGACGGCGACCGCGTGCTGATGGTCGATCACACTGGCACGGTCGTTGATGGTGATGAGCTGCTGTTCATCATCGCGCGCGACCTGCACGGGCGCGGCAAGCTGCAGGGCGGGGTTGTTGGAACATTGATGAGCAACCTCGGGCTCGAGTTGGCCCTGGCGGACCTGGACATACCCTTTGTGCGCGCCAATGTGGGTGACCGCTATGTCATCTCGGAGCTGCTGGAGCGCAACTGGGTGATTGGTGGTGAGAACTCGGGGCACATCGTCTGCTTCGACCATACCACCACTGGTGATGCAATTATTGCCGCCCTGCAAGTGCTGATGGCCCTCAAGGCACGCAACGAGGGTCTTGCGCAGTCGCGACAGGCATTGCGCAAGTGTCCGCAGGTACTGATCAACGTACGTTTCGGCGGCGGTGCAAATCCTATCGAGCACCCGACGGTCAAGCAGGCCAGCGAGGGTGTAACCCAGGCAATGGCTGGGCGTGGGCGCGTGTTGTTGCGCAAGTCGGGCACGGAGCCTTTGGTGCGCGTCATGGTCGAAGGCGAGGATGAAGCGCAGGTCCGCGGTTACGCTGAAGAGCTGGCAAAGCTTGTTACTGAAGTTTCTGCCTGAATTCGGCTTGCCAGTCATGAATCGGTTGGGTAACATCTGCGCCCACTTTGACCGACGAGGTACAGCATGCGTCGCCCTATGGTAGCTGGTAACTGGAAGATGCACGGTACCCGCGCCAGCGTCGCTGAGCTGATCAAAGGCCTTCGCAATCTGGCCTTGCCAAGCGGTGTTGATGTCGCGGTATTCCCGCCTTGCCTGTATATCAACCAAGTGGTTGATGGCTTGAAAGGCAAGTCGATTTCGGTCGGCGCGCAGAACTCTGCGGTGGAATCCATGCAGGGCGCGTTGACCGGTGAGATTGCGCCGAGCCAGCTCGTCGATGCAGGTTGTTCCTTGGTCCTGGTCGGGCACTCCGAGCGCCGCATGATCATGGGCGAGCAGGACAAGGCCTTGATCCGTAAATTTGCGGCAGCACAGGCCTGCGGTCTGATTCCGGTGTTGTGCGTAGGGGAAACCCTCGAGCAGCGCGAGTCCGGAAAGACGCTTGAAGTTGTCGGGCGTCAGCTGGGCAGCATCATCGAGGACCTGGGTGTCGGTGCTTTTGCAAAGGCAGTCATCGCTTACGAGCCAGTCTGGGCCATCGGTACCGGGCTGACTGCTTCGCCGCAACAGGCGCAGGATGTGCACGCAGCCATCCGCGCGCAGTTGGCGGCAGAAAATTCTGAAGTGGCACGAGGTGTGCGGCTTCTATACGGCGGCAGCGTGAAGGCGGCCAATGCGGTCGAACTGTTCGGCATGCCGGATATCGATGGGGGGCTCATTGGTGGAGCTTCCCTGAATGCAGATGAGTTCGGTGCGATCTGTCGCGCCGCGGGAAACTGAAAAAATGCTGGAAACAGTCGTAGTCGTTTTTCATCTGCTGGGCGCGCTGGGTGTAGTCGCTCTCGTATTGCTGCAGCAGGGTAAAGGTGCGGATGCTGGTGCGTCTTTCGGTGCAGGTGCTTCAAATACTGTATTCGGAAGCCAAGGTTCCTCTACCTTTCTTAGTAAGTTTACTGCTATACTTGCCGCCGGTTTCTTCATAACCAGCTTAGGGTTAGGTTACTTTGCTAAAGAGAAAGCTCATGAGCTGACTCAAGTAGGTTTGCCAAACCCAGCGGTATTGGAAGCGCCAAAGCAACAACCGGCTTCTGATGATGTCCCGGTGCTTCAAGAGCAAAAGTCGGCCAATCCGGCGACTGACGTGCCTCCAGCTCAAGAGCAGAAGTAAGAAGGTTTCAAACGCTGTATTGCCGAGGTGGTGGAATTGGTAGACACGCAACCTTGAGGTGGTTGTGCCCATAGGGTGTAGGGGTTCGAGTCCCCTTCTCGGTACCAATTATCAGGAGAGCCCGCGATTGCGGGCTTTCTTGTAGGTGGAAGGGTTACATTGACCCTGTAAGGGATCAGTCGTATACTTCCGCCCCAGCTTTGTCGCGGGATGGAGCAGCCTGGTAGCTCGTCGGGCTCATAACCCGAAGGTCGTCGGTTCAAATCCGGCTCCCGCAACCAGTTTCAGGGCCCCTTCCAAGGGGCTTTTTGTTAGCTGGACACTTTACAACGCCGCTGTTCGACGGCGTTTCAGGGATGGGCGATTCGCCCATTTTTTTTTATTTGCACAGCATGCACAAACATGCACGAGGGGGTTCAGGTGTCGAGCAAGCTAGAACAGTTGCAGGCCTTGTTGGCCCCGGTGGTCGTGGCCCTTGGCTATGAATGCTGGGGTATTGAGTTTTCGGCTCAAGGTCGCCACTCACTGTTGCGCGTTTATATCGATAAGGAAGGCGGTGTGTTGGTGGATGATTGCGCCATCGTCAGCCGTCAGATCAGCGGTGTACTGGATGTTGAAGATCCAATCACCTCCGAATACACCCTGGAAGTTTCCTCGCCTGGCATGGAGCGCCCCCTGTTCACACTTGAACAGTTCGCTTCGTTTGCCGGTGAACAAGTGAAGATCAAGCTGCGCTCGCCTTTCGAAGGCCGACGCAACTTTCAAGGCCTTCTACGCGGTGTAGAAGAGCAGGACGTCGTGGTGCAAGTAGAAGACCATGAGTTCCTGTTGCCGATCGATATGATCGACAAGGCCAACATCATTCCCAGTTTTGACTGATACGTGCCGGATACTGCGGATCCCGCGGATCCAATGGCTTGCGAAAGGCGAGGCGTACGATGAGCAAAGAAGTACTGCTGGTTGTTGAGTCGGTATCCAATGAAAAGGGCGTACCGGCTAACGTTATTTTTGAAGCGCTTGAGCTGGCTTTGGCCACTGCTACCAAGAAGCGGTTCGAGGACGAAGTTGATTTGCGTGTGGAGATCAATCGCCACACCGGTGCCTATGAGACATTCCGTCGCTGGACGGTGGTCGAAGAAGCCGACCTGGACGATCCGGCCATCGAAACCTGGCCGAGCAAGGTTGCTGAAACGCATCCTGGCGCCAAGGTAGGTGATGTCGTCGAAGAAAAGATCGAATCCATCGAGTTTGGTCGCATCGCTGCGCAGACTGCCAAGCAAGTCATCGTGCAGAAAGTTCGCGAAGCCGAGCGCGCGCAAGTCGTTGATGCCTATCGCGAGCGCCTGGGGGAGATCATCTCCGGCACCGTGAAAAAAGTGACCCGCGACAACGTGATCGTCGATCTGGGCAACAATGCCGAGGCATTGCTGGCTCGTGAAGACATCATTTCTCGCGAAACTTTCCGGGTTGGCGTGCGTTTGCGTGCGCTGCTCAAGGAAATCCGCACCGAGAACCGTGGCCCGCAGTTGATCCTGTCGCGTACCGCGCCGGAAATGCTGATCGAGTTGTTCCGTATCGAAGTGCCGGAAATTGCTGAAGGCCTGATCGAAGTCATGGCAGCCTCCCGTGATCCGGGTTCGCGCGCCAAGATCGCGGTCCGCTCCAAGGACAAGCGCATCGACCCGCAAGGTGCCTGCATCGGCATGCGTGGTTCGCGTGTCCAGGCCGTATCCGGCGAGTTGGGCGGCGAGCGTGTGGACATCGTCCTGTGGGACGATAACCCGGCTCAGTTCGTGATCAATGCCATGTCGCCTGCTGAAGTGGCGGCAATTATCGTCGACGAAGATGCCCACGCCATGGACATCGCCGTTGGCGCAGACAATCTCGCTCAGGCCATCGGTCGCGGTGGTCAGAACGTGCGTCTGGCTAGCCAATTGACTGGCTGGACACTGAACGTGATGACCGAATCGGACATCCAGGCTAAGCAGCAAGCTGAAACCGGTGACATCCTGCGCAACTTCATCGAAGAGCTTGAAGTCGATGAAGAGCTGGCGCAGGTGCTGGTGGATGAAGGCTTTACCAGCCTGGAAGAGATTGCCTACGTACCGGTGGAGGAAATGCTCAACATCGACGGCTTTGACGAGGAGATCGTCAACGAGCTTCGCGCTCGGGCCAAGGATCGTTTGTTGACCAAAGCCATCGCTACTGAGGAAAAGCTGGCAGACGCCCATCCGGCCGAAGACCTGCTCTCGCTTGAGGGCATGGACAAGGATTTGGCGATGGAACTGGCGGTGCGCGGCGTAATTACCCGCGAAGACCTGGCCGAGCAGTCTATTGACGATCTGCTCGACATCGACGGCATTGACGATGATCGTGCCGGCAAGTTGATCATGGCCGCCCGAGCCCACTGGTTCGAGTAATTAGGCGCGGCCTGAGGAGAGAAGTGCATGACGCAAGTCACGGTGAAACAACTGGCCGATGAGGTCAAAACACCGGTAGAGCGCCTGTTGCAGCAGATGCGTGAGGCAGGTCTGCCGCACACCGCCGCCGAGGAACATGTGACCGACAGTGAGAAGCAGTCCCTGCTGACTCACTTGAAGAGCAGTCACAAGGCGAAAGTGGAAGAACCGCGCAAGATCACTCTGCAGCGTAAAACCACCAGCACCCTGCGTGTTGCCGGTAGCAAAAGCATCAGCGTTGAAGTACGCAAGAAGAAAGTCTTCGTACAGCGCAGCCCGGAAGAAATCGAAGCCGAGCGTAAACGCGAGCTGGAAGAGCGTCGCGCAGTAGAAAATGCTGCACGTCAGAAGGCTGAAGAAGAAGCCAAGCGTCGCGCCGAAGAAGAAGCGCGTCGCCAGCCTGCTGCTGGGCAAGCCGCTCCGGTAGAAGCCGTCGAGGCTGTTGCCCCGGTAGCTGAACCTGTACGCGAAGCTGCTCCGGTCGTTGCGCCAGCTCCAGCCCCTGCCGATACTCGCAAGCGCGACGAACAGCGTCGTCCGGACAAGCCACGTGCCGACGACAACCGTCGTGGCAGCGGCGATGGTGAGCGCAAGAACGCGCCTCATCGTGCTTCGGTCAAGGAAAAGGCGCCAGCACCTCGTGTTGCGCCACGTACCACTGACGAAGAAAGCGACGGTTTCCGTCGTGGCGGTCGCGGCAAGGCCAAGCTGAAGAAACGCAACGCCCACGGTTTCCAGAGCCCTACCGGCCCTGTCGTGCGTGAAGTGAAGATCGGCGAGACCATCACTGTGGGCGATCTGGCCCAGCAGATGTCGGTCAAGGCTGCTGAAATCATCAAGTTCATGTTCAAGCTGGGTACGCCAGCCACCATCAACCAGGTACTGGACCAGGAAACTGCCCAACTGGTTGCTGAAGAGCTGGGCCACAAAGTGACCCTGGTCAGCGACACTGCCCTGGAAGATTCCCTGGCCGAGTCCCTGAAGTTCGAAGGTGAGGCGGTTTCCCGTGCTCCGGTCGTGACCGTCATGGGCCACGTTGACCACGGTAAAACCTCGCTGCTCGACTATATTCGTCGTGCGAAGGTTGCGGCAGGTGAGGCTGGCGGTATTACCCAGCACATCGGTGCCTACCACGTTGAAACCGACCGTGGCATGGTGACGTTCCTCGATACCCCAGGTCACGCCGCGTTTACCGCGATGCGTGCCCGTGGTGCCAAGGCGACCGACATCGTGATCCTGGTGGTTGCAGCGGACGACGGCGTGATGCCGCAAACCATCGAAGCCGTTCAGCATGCCAAGGCTGCTGGTGTGCCGCTGGTGGTTGCAGTGAACAAGATCGACAAGCCGGGCGCCGATCTCGATCGCATCCGTAGCGAACTGTCGGTTCACGGCGTGACCTCCGAAGAGTGGGGTGGCGACACTCCATTCGTTCCGGTCTCGGCGAAGATGGGTACCGGCGTTGACGAACTGCTCGAAGCCGTTCTGTTGCAAGCCGAGGTCTTGGAACTGACCGCTACTCCGTCGGCTCCTGGCCGTGGTGTTGTGGTTGAATCGCGCCTCGACAAGGGCCGTGGCCCGGTTGCAACGGTCCTGGTCCAGGACGGTACGCTGCGTCAAGGCGACATGGTGCTGGTCGGCTCGAACTATGGCCGCGTGCGCGCCATGCTCGACGAGAACGGCAAGCCTATCAAGGAAGCCGGTCCGGCTATCCCGGTCGAGATCCTCGGCCTGGATGGTACCCCGGACGCTGGCGACGAGATGAGCGTGGTGGCTGACGAGAAGAAAGCCCGTGAAGTCGCGCTGTTCCGTCAAGGCAAGTTCCGCGAAGTCAAACTGGCTCGTGCTCACGCCGGCAAGCTGGAAAACATCTTCGAGAACATGGGTCAGGAAGAGAAGAAGACGCTCAACATCGTCCTCAAATCCGACGTCCGTGGCTCGCTGGAAGCGTTGAACGGCGCCTTGAATGGCCTGGGTAACGACGAAGTGCAGGTGCGTGTGGTCGGTGGCGGTGTCGGTGGTATCACCGAATCCGACGCCAACCTGGCACTGGCCTCCAACGCTGTACTGTTCGGCTTCAACGTGCGTGCCGATGCTGGCGCTCGCAAGATCGTCGAGCAGGAAGGCCTGGATATGCGTTACTACAACGTGATCTACGACATCATTGAAGACGTCAAGAAAGCGTTGACCGGTATGCTGGGCAGCGACGTTCGGGAGAACATCCTGGGCGTGGCCGAAGTTCGCGACGTGTTCCGTTCGCCGAAGTTTGGTGCCATCGCCGGTTGCATGGTGATCGAAGGTGTCGTTCACCGTAACCGTCCGATCCGTGTACTGCGTGAAGACATCGTTATCTTCGAAGGCGAGCTGGAATCCCTGCGTCGCTTCAAGGATGACGCTTCCGAAGTGCGTGCCGGCATGGAATGCGGTATTGGCGTCAAGAGCTACAACGACGTCAAGGTTGGCGACAAGATCGAAGTCTTCGAGAAGGTCCAGGTTGCTCGCAGCCTCTGACTCGCGCACTTCAAGAGCCGCACCGGGCAGCCGCATGAACATGCGCTGCCTGGTTGGCGGACTCTAAACGCAACGCCCGGTCTGGCTTTTGCCAGGCCGGGCGTTTGCCGCTTTCAGACCACACGGGTTTGACCGTGGGGCAGTAACAGGTAACAAGACATGGCAAAAGAATACAGCCGTACCCAACGAATCGGCGATCAGATGCAGCGTGAGCTGGCCCAACTGATCCGCCGCGAAGTCAAGGATCCGCGTGTCGGCCTGGTCACCATTACCGCAGTGGAAGTCAGCCGTGACGTTGGTCACGCGAAGATTTTCATCACCGTGATGGGCCAGGACAGTGCGGAAGAAATCGCCCAGAGCATCAAGGTGCTCAACTCGGCCGCTGGTTTCCTGCGCATGCAACTGGCTCGGGAAATGAAACTGCGCAGCGTTCCACAGCTGCACTTCCACTACGACGAAAGCGTCGTGCGGGGTGCGCATCTGTCGGCCCTGATCGAGCGCGCCGTGGCTGAAGACAGCCAGCACCCGGCGGCGTCTGAACCCGAAGACACCAAGGAGTAAACGGTGGCTCAGGTCAAACGTATCCGTCGTAACGTCAGCGGTATCATTCTGCTCGACAAACCGTTGGGGTTTACCTCCAACGCGGCGTTGCAGAAGGTTCGCTGGCTGCTCAATGCCGAGAAGGCCGGGCACACCGGGAGTCTCGATCCGCTGGCCACCGGCGTGCTGCCGCTGTGCTTCGGCGAGGCGACCAAGTTTTCACAATATCTGCTCGATTCCGATAAGGGTTATGAAACCGTCGCCCAGTTAGGCAAGACCACCACCACGGCGGACGCCGAGGGTGAGGTTTTGCTGGAGCGCCCGGTGACCGTTGGTCAGGCTGATGTGGAAGCTGTGTTGCCAGCTTTTCGCGGGAAAATCAGTCAGATACCGCCGATGTACTCTGCTCTCAAGCGTGATGGCCAACCACTGTACAAGCTAGCTCGCGCAGGCGAAGTAGTGGAGCGTGAACCGCGTTCTGTTACTATTGCGCGCTTGGAATTGCTGGCCTTTGACGGTAATACTGCGCGGCTTGCGGTGGATTGCAGCAAAGGCACCTATATCCGCACCTTGGTGGAGGATATTGGTGAGCAGCTCGGCTGTGGCGCGTACGTGGCAGAATTGCGACGGACCCAGGCCGGGCCTTTCACCTTGGCCCAGACGGTCACACTGGAAGAGCTGGAAGCGGTGCATGCCGAAGGCGGCAACGAAGCGGTCGACCGTTTCCTGATGCCATCGGACAGCGGCTTGCTTGACTGGCCACTGCTGCAGTTCTCCGAACACAGCGCGTTCTACTGGCTCAATGGCCAGCCAGTACGTGCCCCGGATGCGCCGAAGTTCGGTATGGTCCGGGTGCAGGATCACAACGGTCGCTTCATCGGTATCGGTGAGGTGAGCGAAGACGGGCGCATTGCGCCGCGTCGACTGATTCGGTCGGAATGACCGGAACCAGCCTGTGTAACAACAGGTTGGCGAGTGTGGCTGTTAACAGGCACGGTCACTACTCATTTATAGATACAGGGATTTGTCCCTGGCCTGTTGAAGCTGTTTCCTTGGAACAGTTTCCTGACTAGAAAGGATTGCCTCATGGCTCTCGACGTTCAAGAAAAAGCTCAAATCGTAGCTGACTACCAGCAAGCTGTTGGTGACACTGGTTCGCCAGAAGTGCAAGTTGCACTGCTGACCCACAACATCAACAAGCTGCAAGGTCACTTCAAGGCCAACGGTAAAGATCACCACTCCCGTCGTGGTCTGATCCGCATGGTAAACCAGCGTCGCAAGCTGCTGGACTACCTGAAAGGCAAGGATCTGGGTCGTTATCAGACTCTGATCGGTCGCCTGGGTCTGCGTCGCTAATCAGCGATTGCGCTAGAGGTTGGTGGTCTGTCGTACGTCAGTGGGTTTCCCGCTGGCGCATGGCAGGCTCCCAGCCTCAAGTTTTATCTGGATACACGTTTTACCCTGGACAGGCGTCGGGCCGACTCCCGCCATTGCCCAAGAATTTCGCAAGAAGACAAGTTCCCCAAGAGCCACAAAGAAGGTAGGACACCGTGAACCCGGTAATCAAAAAATTCCAATTCGGTCAGTCGACCGTTACCCTCGAGACTGGCCGTATCGCCCGTCAGGCCTCCGGCGCAGTGCTGGTCACCGTTGACGACGACGTCAGCGTGTTGGTGACCGTTGTCGGTGCCAAGCAAGCCGATCCAGGCAAAGGCTTCTTCCCTCTGTCCGTCCACTACCAGGAAAAGACTTACGCTGCCGGTAAGATCCCTGGCGGTTTCTTCAAGCGCGAAGGCCGTCCTTCCGAGAAAGAAACCCTGACTTCCCGACTGATCGACCGTCCGATCCGTCCGCTTTTCCCTGAAGGCTTCATGAACGAAGTGCAGGTTGTCTGCACCGTCGTCTCCACCAGCAAGAAAACCGATCCGGACATCGCTGCGATGATCGGTACCTCGGCTGCCCTGGCGATCTCCGGCATTCCTTTCGATGGTCCGATCGGCGCCGCCCGCGTCGCGTTCCACGAAAGCACCGGCTACCTGCTGAACCCGACCTACGAGCAACTGAAGGCTTCCAGCCTGGACATGGTCGTGGCCGGTACTTCCGAAGCCGTGCTGATGGTTGAATCCGAAGCCAAGGAGCTGACCGAAGACCAGATGCTGGGCGCCGTGCTGTTCGCCCACGACGAGTTCCAAGTGGTGATCAACGCCGTCAAGGAACTCGCTGCCGAAGCCGCCAAGCCAACCTGGACCTGGGCTCCGCAGCCAGAAGCCACCGAGTTGCTGGGTGCGATCCGTGCCGAGTTCGGCGACGCGATCTCCCAGGCCTACACCATCACCATCAAGGCCGACCGTTATGCGCGCCTGGGTGAGTTGAAAGACCAGGTCGTTGCCAAGTTCTCCGGCGAAGAAGGCCAGCCATCGGCTAGCGACGTCAAGGCTGCATTCGGTGAAATCGAATACCGCACCGTTCGCGAAAACATCGTCAACGGCAAGCCACGTATCGACGGTCGCGACACCCGCACCGTACGTCCGCTGAACATCGAAGTCGGCGTCCTGCCGAAGACCCACGGTTCGGCCCTGTTCACCCGTGGCGAAACCCAGGCGCTGGTCGTTGCAACACTGGGCACCGCCCGTGACG
Source organism: Pseudomonas sp. SWRI154 (assembly GCF_014268645.1). Lineage (NCBI taxonomy): Bacteria > Pseudomonadati > Pseudomonadota > Gammaproteobacteria > Pseudomonadales > Pseudomonadaceae > Pseudomonas > Pseudomonas sp. SWRI154. The sequence continues at coordinate 36,648 of NZ_JABWQW010000015.1, read as the reverse complement.
CGCAACTGCTGGACACCCTGGAAGGCGAAAAGAAAGACCCGTTCATGCTGCACTACAACTTCCCTCCGTTCTCGGTGGGCGAGTGTGGTCGCATGGGTGGCGCCGGTCGTCGCGAAATCGGTCACGGCCGTCTGGCCCGTCGTTCGGTCCAGGCCATGCTGCCAGCCGCTGACGTGTTCCCGTACACCATCCGCGTGGTCTCGGAAATCACCGAATCCAACGGTTCGAGCTCGATGGCTTCGGTCTGCGGCGCTTCCCTGGCCCTGATGGACGCTGGTGTGCCGATGAAGGCACCGGTTGCCGGTATCGCCATGGGTCTGGTTAAAGAAGGCGAGAAGTTCGCCGTCCTGACCGACATCCTGGGTGACGAAGACCACCTGGGCGACATGGACTTCAAAGTGGCCGGTACCGCCAAGGGCGTCACCGCACTGCAGATGGACATCAAGATCAAGGGCATCACCGAAGAGATCATGGAAATCGCCCTGGGCCAAGCCCTGGAAGCGCGCCTGAACATCCTCGGCCAGATGAACCAGATCATCGGTCAGTCCCGTACCGAGCTGTCGGAAAATGCTCCGACCATGATCGCGATGAAAATCGACACCGACAAAATCCGTGATGTCATCGGTAAAGGCGGCGCGACCATCCGTGCGATCTGCGAAGAAACCAAGGCTTCGATCGACATCGAAGACGACGGTTCGATCAAGATCTTCGGCGAAACCAAGGAAGCGGCAGAAGCAGCACGCCAGCGCGTCCTGGGCATCACCGCGGAAGCCGAGATCGGCAAGATCTACGTCGGCAAGGTTGAACGCATCGTCGACTTCGGCGCGTTCGTCAACATCCTGCCGGGCAAGGACGGTCTGGTTCACATCTCCATGCTGAGCGATGCTCGCGTCGAGAAAGTAACCGACATCCTCAAGGAAGGCCAGGAAGTGGAAGTGCTGGTTCTGGACGTGGACAACCGCGGCCGTATCAAGCTGTCCATCAAGGACGTCGCAGCAGCCAAGGCGTCGGGCGTTTAATCATTCCCTCGCTTAGCCGCTGAAACAAGCAAACGCCCCGACTGGTTCGGGGCGTTTTGCTGTGTGCGCAAAAATCATTTTTGTCACAGGTTGCCTGCCCTCTGGCTCAATGCTAGGTTTAGCCCCACGCCCGTGTAGCTCAGTCGGTAGAGCAGCGCACTCGTAACGCGAAGGTCGCAGGTTCGATTCCTGTCTCGGGCAAAAAGCTTTTTCGCCAGCGATTTTATGCGTGGTGCTGTAGGTATTCGTTCAGTGCTTGGCGCGTCAGATCATTCAGGGACACATTTTGGCGGGTTGCCGCCAAAGCGGCTGCTAGATGCAGATCGTGACCAATACGAACATTGAACGATCCTTTGCACGGGATTTCTGGCTTCTGTCCGAGCTGCTGGCAGGTTTGTAGATAATCATCTACCGCCTCGCGAAAAGCTGTTTCCAGTTCAGCTACCGTTTGTCCCTCATAACTCACCAGCGCCCTGATGAATAAGAGCTTTCCAAACAGGCATTTGTCCTCGGTGCTTGCTTCAATTGAGCCGACATAGCCTTTGTATTGCAGCTGGGAGTTCATGGAATCAGGCCTCCTGTTTTGCTCAATAACCTGGCGTCTTACATAGGCTTTGAGCTCATTACCGGGATGCGGCTTGTGCAGGTTGATCATTGCACTCGGGTCTCCATTGTCGAATTTGACCCTACTGCCCGATCCTTCTAACTGGGAATAGCCAAGCCGACATAACAGCGTGACAAGCTCCGACCAAGTGAATGCGCTTTGCCCGTTGAGTAGCTTTGCGAGAATTTTTTCATTCTTTGACATGAATGCCTTTTCTTGCAACTGAATATAGTTGCATGTTCTTCGACGGTCAATGTGAAGGCCTCTGTTCGTCGAAACCTGGGAGAGGAAGGTGGAAATTTATACGGGATGAATTCCGGGTATGGAAACGAGAAACTGTAAGCGCGCACATACCTCGCACCTGCATTTGATTCCGGTTGTTGCACTGGCTTTCGTCTCTGTTAGGATTCCTTGTCCCAAAAAACAAACACCGTTGTTTTCAGATGATCCACGAATGGTTCTGAAGGCCAGATAAACCGGCGTTACACGGTTTTTTGCGTCAGAGAGATCCTTGATGATCCAGATCCATCTTCCATTCCCAGATCAGCGAGAACGCCATGACCGCTAAAGAATTGTCCCAAGAAGCCAGACACAAAAAAGCCCTGGATAAGTACCTCGAAGAAACACCGCAATTACGGGAAGAAATCAAGGACTTGTCCGCTGACGATCAGAAAGACCAGATCCAATGGGCATTCGAGGACGAGGCCGAAGCCCAGGGGCTGCAGCCTTGGGAGCTGACGCTCAAGTACACCAGCACGCCGGAAGAGTTCGAGGCGCAGCGCCTGGCCTTGCATAAGGAAGCGGCCGAGGTGCTGGGTGTGGAATGGGAGGAGTACTGCGAGATGAATAATCTCGTCGTTTAAAGCAGCTACAAGCTACAAGCTGCAAGACAAGCACAGAGCGGCTTGAAGCTTGCAGCTTGAGGCTTGAGCTGCTCAGAGACTGAGCCGCATCGAAAGATCCACGGCTTTCACGTCCTTGGTCATCGCGCCAATCGAGATGTAGTCGACGCCGGTCTCGGCAATCGGGCGCAACGTGTTTTCGTTGATCCCACCGCTGGCTTCCAGTTTCGCCTTGCCGCCATTCAGGCGCACGGCTTCGCGCATATCGTCCAGGCTCAGTTCATCGAGCATGATGATGTCGGCCCCAGCCGCCAGCGCCTCTTTCAGTTCCGCCAGGCTTTCGACTTCGATTTCGACCGGTTTGCCCGGCGCGATCTTGTGGGCGGCGTTGATGGCCTGCGCGATTCCACCACAGGCGGCGATATGATTTTCCTTGATCAGGAAGGCGTCGTAGAGGCCGATGCGGTGGTTATGGCAACCACCGCAGGTGACCGCGTATTTCTGAGCCAGCCGCAGCCCTGGAAGCGTTTTGCGGGTATCGAGTAGCTTGACCTGTGTGTCCGCGACGAAATCAGCCAAGTAACGGGCCCGAGTGGCGACGCCCGATAGCAGCTGCAAAAAATTCAGCGCGCTACGTTCACCGGTCAGCAACGAACGGGCCGGGCCTTCGAGGTGGAACAGTGCCTGGTCAGGATTCACCCGGTCACCGTCGCGGACTTGCCAGTGCACCGCGACGCGGGCGTCCAGTTGCCGAAACACCGCATCGACCCAGGCCGTGCCACTGATGATCGCGGCATCTCGAGTGATGATGGTGGCCTTGGCCAGGCGTTCGGTGGGAATCAGTTGCGCGGTGATGTCGCCACTGCCGACGTCTTCGAGCAACGCGCGGCGCACATTGGCTTCGATTTCAGCGGTCAGGTCGGCGAGACGTAGATTCGGCATAGCGGGCTCCACAAACAAAGTGGCCCGATTATATCTACTTGGGACTGATTGGCTTGTATTTGGTCGCGTCCGCGCAACATTTCCCCGTTTTGCCGGTCACTTATTGCGATCTATTTGAGCTTGGTCACAGCGCGCCGCTGGTGTGACTGACGTCTTTTACCCGATAATCCGCCTTTCGATTGACGTCATGACTTTGACGTCGCGAACCGAAGAATGCCGTTTCAGGAGGCCAGGATGCATAACGACGGAAATGTGGTGCCTTTGCACAAGGTGCCTAGCGACCAGGCGACTCGTTCGCCGCTCGCCCGCCTGCCTGTGATTCTGCTTCAGGTTCGCGACAAGGCGGCCCAACAGTTGCGCGTTGGCTTGCAGGGGTTGTTCGATAACGCCGACGACACGCTGTTCGAAATGGCCGATCGGGCGCGCAACGATGTCGAGCAGAATCTCTATTTCGAGGCCATGCGCGACTTGCGGCTCAAACGCAAAAGTATCGAGCGCGAATTTATCGAGCAGTTTTTCGAGGCATTCGTCAGCCTCGCCCAATACGACCTTACCCAGGCCACACTGGCTCCCGTGCTGGGTGCAATCCCCAGCCAGCCAAACCATGACGAGCTGGAGCGTCGCCTGGCGGTCGAAACAATGGTCGCGCGGGTCCTCAGCCGCGACGGCGTTTCGCTCGATCAGCTCACGGCCCGTCTCAGTGCGTTGCTGGCCCGACCGTTGACCAACCAGCAGAACCCGTTGAGCCCGGCATTGCTGTGCGAGCACTTTCTACAGGCCGGGCGCAACCTGGGCGTGGGGATCAAGGTCAAGTTGATCCTGCTCAAGCTCTTCGAGCGTTATGTGCTTAGCGAATGCGACCAGCTCTACGCCGAGGCCAATCAGTTGCTGGCTGCCACGGGCATCTTGCCGGATCTCAAGGCCTCTCCGTCGCGGCGGGCCTCGGATCGCGTCGAAGAGGTCTCTCGACCCAAGGCCGCTGGCGCGACAAGGCCAAGGATCGACGACGTCGATGACAGCGTGCACGAAGTGTTCGCCGCGTTGCAGAAGCTGTTGGTCCAGGTGCGCGGCAGTGTCGCGCCAACTCTGGAGGCCAGCGCGCCGGCCCAGCCAATCTCGACACGAGACCTGCTGCGACTGTTGTCTCATCTGCAGCAATATGTGCCGTCGCCCACGGTCCAGGATGATTTCGATCTGCGCAGCCAGTTGGAACAGTTGCTGACCCGGGTCAGCGTCAAGAGCGGCAGATCCCGGGTCGTTGACGGCGCCGACGAAGACGTGATCAATCTGATCGCGATGATGTTCGAGTTCATTCTCGAAGACCATAACTTACCGGATGTCCTCAAGGCCTTGATCGGCCGACTGCAGATTCCGATGCTCAAGGTCGCCGTGCAGGACAAGAGTTTCTTCAGTCGTGGTAACCATCCGGCCCGCCGGCTGCTCAATGAAATCGCCGCAGCTGCGATGGGCTGGGGCGATTGCGACGATCATCAGCGTGACGCCCTGTACCTGCGCATCGAGCAAGTGGTGCAGCGTTTGTTGAACGATTTTGTCGACGACCCGGCGATCTTTTCCGAGGTGCTGGCCGAGTTCCTGGCGTTCACCAGTGACGAGCGTCGCCGCAGTGAGTTGTTGGAACAACGCATTCGAGACGCTGAAGAGGGGCGGGCAAAGGCCGAACTGGCGCGCCAGCGAGTCGAAGGCGCGCTGAACCAGGTCATGCTGGGCAAGCTCTTGCCCCAGGCCGTGGTGGACTTTGTACAACAAGCCTGGAGCCAGGTACTGCTGCTGACCGGCTTCAAGCATGGCGAGCATTCAGTTGAATGGAAGGCAGACGTGCTGACGCTCGAACAATTGATCTGGAGCGTCCAGCACCACGAAGAGTCCGACGCGGGCTTGCGTTTGCTGGCGATGGTGCCGGAATTGCTCAAGGCCTTGCGCGAGGGCTTGAGCCGCTCGGCGTTCGATCCGTTCGCCACCAGCGAATTTTTCAGCGAACTGGAAGTGCTTCATGTCCAGGCTCTTCAGCGGATGGGCCAGGCACCCGAGCAGGCTGAACCGGCCGATTCGCCGGTCATGGTCGAGGTAGCGGAGCCTATCGTCCTGCGGACTGCGCCGAAAACGCCCATGGAGGAGACGACTGTTCGTCTGCCGGCCGACGATGTGGGCCTGCTCCAGGTCGACCAATTGCGCCTGGGGAGCTGGGTCGAATTCCAGGAGGACGAGGACAATAGCCTTCGTTGCAAGCTCGCGGCGATCATCCAGGCTACCGGCAAGTTTGTCTTCGTCAACCGCACCGGCCTCAAGGTCCTGGAGCACAGTCGCACCAGCCTGGCCTTGGAATTCAGCCGGGGAGCGGCGCGGCTGTTGGACGATACCTTGCTGTTCGATCGGGCGCTGGAATCGGTCCTCGGCAATCTGCGCCAGCTCAAACGCGGCAAGTGATCGCGCAGCCGAGGTCGATCGCGGCATACTGACGGCATTCACCGTCGTCATCGAAGGAACCTGTATGCAGCTGGACCCCGCAAGCGGTTGGTGCGATGGCGCGCGTCATTGCCCATCGCCTAATTTCAATGCGCGCCCCGAGGGCGAAATTTCCCTGCTGGTGATCCACAACATCAGCTTGCCACCGGCACAGTTCGCGACGGGCAAGGTGCAGGAATTTTTCCAGAATCGCCTGGATGTCACGGAACATCCCTATTTTGCCGGTATCGCAGACCTGCGCGTCTCTGCGCATTTCCTGATTGAACGTGACGGCGTCGTCAGCCAATTTGTCTCCTGCCTGGATCGTGCCTGGCATGCGGGCGTTTCATGCTTCGAAGGGCGAGAGACGTGTAACGATTTTTCCATTGGCATCGAACTTGAAGGCACCGATGATCTGCCATTTACCGACGCACAGTATGTCGCGCTGGTGGATCTGACCCGGCAGTTACAGGCAGCGTTCAAGGCGATCACCGTGCAACGAATCTGCGGGCACAGCGACATCGCTCCGGGGCGCAAGACCGATCCGGGACCGGCATTCGACTGGGCGCGCTATCGTGCGGCCCTGATAGAAGGGGAAGGACAATGAGTTTTCTGGTGTTGCTGCTGGCGGTCTGGATCGAGAAGTTCTCGGCCTTGCGCCAGCGGGTCCAGCGTGATGGCGGCTGGCTGGGCGAGCTGAACAAGCTGGAGGCGAACCCACGCTGGGTCAATCGGCCCTGGTTGGTGCTGGTGGTCATGGTCCTGCTGCCAGTGGCGCTGCTGGCACTGTTGCTATGGGTGTTGGAACCGGTGGCCTATGGGTTGCTGGCATTGCCGGTGCATGTGTTGGTGGTGATCTACAGTCTGGGGCGCGGCGACCTGTTGGCTGACCTGGGTCCGTTTCGCGATGCCTGGCGTCGGGAAGACCTGCAAGCGGCCGCTCATGTCGCCAAGCGGGACCTGGGCATCGACGCCGATGACGGCGAGCAGTTGCTGGAACGGGTCCAAGGTCATTTGCTGTGGGAGGCTTACCAGAGTTTTTTTGCGGTCATTTTCTGGTACTTCCTGCTCGGCCCCGTGGCTGCGCTGAGCTATCGATTGCTGGCGCTGGCCGCCGACCACAGCCACAACCCCGGCGTGGCCGAGCGGGCGGCGCAACTGCGCCATGCCTTCGACTGGGTGCCGGTACGGTTGCTGGCGGCGAGTTTCGCCCTGGTGGGCAACTTCGTGGCGGTCAGCCGCGTCATGCTGCACGAACTGCTCAATTGGAACATCAGCGCCGCCGACCTTATCGACAAGGTTGGACTGGTGGCGGGCGAGATTCCGAAACCAGTCGCCGGCCCGGACGGCATCAACAGCCTGGATCGGCTCTGGGAACTGTTGCTGCGCGCTGCGGTGCTCTGGTATGCCGGGTTTGCGTTGTGGACGGTGTTGGCCTGATCAACGCGTACAGGGTTGTGGCCAGTGCTTTTGTGGCGAGGGAGCTTGCTCCCGCTCGGCTGCGCAGCAGCCGCAATCCTGGAAAAGGCAATCTTGCTGAAGAAACCTTGGGGCCTGCTTCGCAGGCCAGCGGGAGCAAGCTCCCTCGCCACGATGGTCTGCGGCCAACCTCTCGTTAACCTTAAGTTACAAATCTCCCTGGCGATTTAGGCTATACAGACGCAGCGCCCGCGTAGTGGCTTTCTGCTGTTTCTGCGTGCCTGCCCCATAAAAATAAAAAGCTATCGGGAGACTTCCTTGTGAAGAGTTTGCTCTGGCCCGCCGTTGCCCTGATGAATCGCCTGAGCTTCGGCATGAAGTTCAGCTTGATCAGCGTGCTGTTCCTGCTGCCGATGCTGGTGACCAACTTCTTTCTGGTGCGCGACTCCTATCGGGAGTTTCAGGGCACGCAAGTGGAGCTGCAAAGCCTCGACCTGCTGGGCAGCAGCCTGACCTTGCGTCGAGACCTGGAGACGCTGAACAACCTGGTACAAATCAACGCCAGCTTGGGCCAGTCGGGCAAGGCCGGCGATTTGGAAGCGAAAATCACCGCCCTTGAGCACCAGTTGCTCTCGCGCCTGCAAAGCATGAGCGCCATGGCCGTGGAGCCAGAGCACGTCAGCGCTTTCGATGCCAAGCGCGACGAAATGATCGCTGCCTTCAAGGCCCAGCAGGCCGAAAGCTCTCTGCAAAGCAAAAGTGCCTTGATTGGTAAATTGCTCAATAACGCGCAGATGTTTGGCCAGATCATCGCCAGTCAGGCGGGCTTGAGTCGGGACAACCAGGGCGACATTCGCCAGCTCAGCGATCTGATTATTGGCGTAACGCCCAAGGTCACCCAGATTCTGGGTGAAGGTCGCGCGTTGGGTGCTTCGTCCTTGGGGCAGGGTTTTCTCAATTCGGCGTCGAGCACCCGGTTCGACGAGTTGCTGGTGCAGATCGAAAAACTCCAGGGCGAATATGACCTGAAACTGCAGGATGCCCTGGGCTCCAGCCAGGCGGCAGGGCAGACGTTGGTCGACCAGGCCGGCGGCAGCAAGAGCACGCTCAAACAGGCCGCCGAACTGATCGAAGAACAAGTGGTGATGGCGGACACGCTGGATGCGCCTTGGCCGGCGTTTTTTGAGCAGGTCAGCGGCTTGATGGAACAGACCTATCGGTTGAATGAAGCAACCCTGGGCTTTCTCGATGTGCAGTTGCAGCATCGCCTGGAGCAGAACCGCAGCCACATGGTGCTGCAAGCCGCCGCATTGGCGGCCGTTTTCCTATCGATTTTTTATCTGTACGCCGGCTTCTACGCCTCGACGCGCACCACCCTCAAACATTTGGGCGCGATGATGGATAAGGTCGCGGCAGGCGACATGACGGTCAACTTCGTGGCCCGCAGCAAAGATGAACTGGGCGAGCTGGGTGAAGTGTTCAACGGCACGGTGGCGAAGATCCATGACTTGATCGAGCAAGTCGGCCGCACCGTTGCCGAGGTTGAGCGTCAGGCCGGGCAGGTGGAAGCGGTGTCGGCCCAGAGCAATCAGGCCGTTGCCGGGCAGCGCAGCCAGATCGAGCTGGTCGCCACGGCGATGAACCAGATGTCCGCCACCGCCCAGGAAGTTGCCCGCAGTGCCGCCGCGGCGGTCAGCAGCGCTCACAGTGTCAACGACGAAACCCTCAGCGGGCGCGGCCTGGTGGAGTCCCAGCAAGGCAGCATCGCCCGGTTGGCCAATGAGATCGATCAGTCGGTGCAGGTCATCAATCAGCTGGCGACCGACAGCCAGGCCATCAGCCGTGTGCTGGACGTGATCAAAAGCATTGCCGAGCAGACCAACCTGTTGGCGCTCAACGCCGCTATCGAAGCGGCCCGGGCCGGAGAGCAAGGACGCGGCTTCGCAGTGGTGGCCGATGAAGTGCGAACCCTGGCCAAGCGGACCCAGCAATCGACCGAAGAAATCGAAGCAATGATCAGCCGTCTGCACGGTGGCGTGGGCGCAGCGGTCAAAGCGATGGGCACCAGTCACGAGATGGCCAGCGGCACCGTCAATCAGTCGGAAAAGGTCCAGCAGGCATTGGAGAATATCCTCGGCGCGGTCGGCATGATCGTCGACCAGAACCAGCAGATCGCCGCTGCCGTGGAGCAGCAAACAGCCGTGGCCCATGACATCGATCAGAACATCGTCGAAATCAACCGCGCCGGCGAACGCACCGCCGAGGGCGCGCACCAGACTGAAGACGCCAGTCGCGAACTGTCCGCCCAGGTAGTGCAGCTCAAGCAGCTGATCAATGCGTTTCGGGTGTGAAACCTAGGTCTGCCACACAGCGGGTCTACCAGTTGAACAGTTGGCAGGCGTTTGTCGTGCTGGCCTCGGCCAGTCGCTCGGGGCTGACATTCATGATCCCCGCCAGCGCCTCGCAAATCGCTGGCAAATGGGCCGGGCTGTTGCGCTGACCGGGGAACATCGCTGGCGCCATGTCTGGTGAGTCGGTTTCCAGCACCACCGCGTCGAGCGGCAGTTTTGGCAGCACCCGGTGCATGCGCAGGGCCTGGGGCCAGGTAGCGGCACCGCCGAGACCGAGCTTGAAACCGAGCTTGATGTACTCGCGAGCCTCTTCGAAGCTGCCGGCGAACGCGTGAATGATGCCGGCCCGCTCGGGACAGATACGTTTAAGCGTGGCGATCACTGCGGCGTGACTGCGGCGCACATGGATCAGCGCCGGCAATTGAAACTCCACGGCCAGCTCCAGTTGCGCTTCGAACAGTGCTTGCTGGCGATCACGGTCCAGGGTTTCGACGTAATAGTCCAAGCCGATTTCCCCCACCGCACACAACTGCCGATGCCCGACCAGGCGGCTCAGCCATTGGTGTAACAGGGCTAAATCTTCGTGGCGATGCTGGTCAAGGTAAACCGGATGCAGGCCCAGCGCGGCGTACAAGTCCGAGTCGCTTTGCACCAGGTCCCAGACCCGCTGCCAATTGTCCCGATACACCCCCAGCACCACCATTTGTCGGACCCCCGAGGCGCGACTTTCGGCCAGCAGCGCCGGACGATCCGCATCGAAGTCGGGGAAATCCAGGTGGGTGTGGGTGTCGATCAGTTCCATGCTTCGATCCGCGGGAGCCTTCAGCCTTGGTGGATACGTTGCTTGAACGTACGGGCAATCGCCTGTACACCGGGTTGATAGTCATTGTTTTCGATGGCTGCCAGCGCCAGCGCCAGGGCTTTTTCAGCGATCAGTTGGTGCTGTTGGGACATCGCGTTGACCGGCAGCGGCAGGAAATCCAACAGTTGCGTGTCGCCAAACGTGCCCAGGCGCAGCGGCCGCGACTTGAGCGGGAAGTCATGCAGGGCGTCGAACACTCCTTGGAGCAACACGTAGGAGGTGGTGATCAACGCGTCGGGCAAATGCCCCAGCCGCGCGAGCATTTCGTCCATAAGCTGTCGACCGCATTCCCGACTGAAAGATTCGCCATGCTCGATCAACACCTGGCCATCGAACCCGGCAAGCGCCTCGCGAAAACCGGCGGTCCGTTCCTGGCTGATGCTCAGTTCGGGACGTGCGCTGATCAACGCGATCTGCTGTGGGTGGGTCTCCAGCAGACTGCGGGTCAACTGCAGGCTGGCTTGGCGGTCATCGCTGATCACCGAGCAGAAATGCGTGGGTTCCATCACCCGGTCGATGGCGATGATCGGAATGCCCTTGGCCTGCAACTGACGATAACTGTCGTCTTCGGCGGGCAGGCAACTGGCGACAATCAGCGCATCGCAGCGCCGCGCGCGGAACAGTTGCAACAGTTGTCGCTCGCTGTCGGGCGCGTCGTCGGAGCTGGCGATCAATAGCTGATAGCCTCGGGCGCGGGCGCCTTGTTCCAACAGCTTGGCGATGCGCGCGTAACTGGGGTTTTCCAGGTCCGGCAGGATGAAACCCAAGGTGCGGGTATGCCGGCTGCGCAGCCCGGCGGCCTGGGGGTTGGGCGTGAAGCCGTGTTCCTCGACCACCGCCCGCACCCGTTCGACGGTCGCGTTGCTGATGCGTTGCTGTTCGGCCTTGCCGTTGATCACGTAGCTGGCGGTGGTCACGGACACACCGGCAAGTTGGGCGATATCACTGAGTTTCAACCCGGTTTTCCTTGTTTTTTCGAGAGTGTCCCGACAATGAAGGCTCATCCTACCCGATTCGCAGCGATGGTCATCCCACGAGCCGTTTCGACAAGTTGCACTTCAAGGATGAGAGATTATCGAGTAACGTGCCAATCTTTCTAGATTAAACGTTTCAGCAAGCGTATTTTCAAGGCTCTAAGGATTTTTGGCCGCACTGCCGCGATACCGCCAAAAGCTGTCCTGCAACGCTAAGCTGATTCATTCAAAACAATACCTGGCGCCCACCGGACGCCAAAAAGGAGAAAGCATGCTCGAGCTCACTCTAGAGCAGATATCCATGGCCCAGGTGGCTGTGGATAAAGACGCCGCGCTGCAATTGCTCGCTGACAAACTAGTGGCCGATGGCTTGGTAGCCGAGGGCTATCTTGCCGGGTTGCAGGCCCGCGAGGCCCAGGGCTCGACCTTTCTTGGCCAAGGTATTGCAATTCCCCACGGCACCCCGCAAACCCGCGACCTGGTGTATTCGACTGGCGTGCGCTTGCTGCAGTTTCCCGATGGCGTGGATTGGGGCGATGGTCAGATCGTTTACCTGGCCATTGGCATCGCGGCCAAGTCCGATGAACACCTGCGCCTGCTGCAACTGTTGACCCGCGCCCTCGGCGAGACCGACCTGGGCCAGGCTTTGCGCCGCGCCGGTTCCGCCGAAGCGTTGTTGAAACTCTTGCAAGGTGCGCCGCAGGAACTGGCGCTGGACGCGCAAATGATCGGTCTTGGCGTGTCGGCCGACGATTTCGAAGAACTGGTGTGGCGTGGCGCTCGCCTGTTGCGCCAGGCCGATTGCGTGAGCAACGGTTTTGCCGGTGTGTTGCAGCAAGTCGATGCGCTGCCCCTGGGTGATGGCTTGTGGTGGCTGCACAGCGAACAGACCGTCAAGCGGCCGGGCCTGGCTTTCGTCACACCGGACAAACCGATCCGCTACCTCGGCCAGCCCCTGAGTGGATTGTTCTGCCTGGCCAGCCTCGGCGAGGCTCACCAAGCTCTGCTGGAAAGACTCTGCGCTTTGCTGATCGAAGGTCGTGGCCATGAACTGGGCCGTGCCACCAGCAGCCGCAAGGTCCTGGAAGTGCTCGGCGGCGAGTTGCCCGCCGACTGGCCCAGCGCACGTATCGGCCTGGCCAATGCCCACGGGTTGCACGCGCGCCCGGCGAAAATTCTCGCGCAGTTGGCGAAAAGCTTCGAAGGCGAGATCCGTGTGCGCATCGTCGACGGCCAGGACAGCGCCGTGTCGGCCAAGAGCCTGAGCAAATTGTTGAGCCTGGGCGCCCGTCGCGGCCAGGTCCTGGAATTCATCGCCGAGCCGAGCATTGCCGCCGATGCGTTGCCAGCGCTGCTGGCCGCCATCGAAGAAGGCCTGGGTGAAGAGGTCGAACCGCTGCCGCCACCGAGCGCGCCGCGAGAGACGCCCATGGCTGAAATCGCCAGCGTGATGCTCGCGCCGGAACCGGGGAGCCTGATCCAGGCTGTCGCCGCCGCACCGGGTATCGCCATCGGTCCGGCTCATATTCAAGTGTTGCAGGATATCGACTACCCGCTGCGCGGCGAGTCACCGGCCATCGAGCGCGAACGGCTGCAAAAAGCCTTGAGCCAGGTTCGCCGCGACATCGAAGGTTTGATCGAACGCGCGAAGGCCAAGGCCATCCGCGAGATCTTCATCACTCATCAGGAAATGCTCGACGACCCGGAACTGACCGACGAAGTCGACACCCGCTTGAAGCTCGGCGAGAGCGCGCAAGCGGCGTGGATGGGCGTGATCGAAGCCGCCGCGAAAGAGCAGGAAGTCTTGCAGGACGCGTTGCTTGCCGAGCGTGCGGCCGATTTGCGCGACGTCGGTCGTCGGGTGCTGGCGCAACTGTGTGGCGTCGAAACCCCGAACGAACCCGATCAACCCTATATCCTGGTGATGGACGAAGTCGGCCCGTCCGACGTGGCCCGCCTGGACCCGACGCGGGTGGCGGGGATTCTCACCGCCCGTGGCGGCGCCACCGCCCACAGCGCCATCGTCGCCCGGGCCCTGGGCATTCCGGCGCTGGTAGGCGCCGGTGCGGCGGTGTTGCTGCTGGCGCCGGGCACCTCCTTGCTGCTGGACGGTCAGCGCGGTCGCCTGCATGTCGACCCGGATGCCGCCACGTTGCAGCGGGCCAAGGAAGAACGCGACACCCGCGAGCAGCGCCTCAAGGTCGCCGCCGAACAGCGGCATCAGCCGGCGGTGACTCGCGACGGTCACGCGGTGGAGGTGTTTGCCAACATCGGCGAAAGCGCCGGCGTCACCAGCGCGGTGGAGCAGGGCGCCGAAGGCATTGGCCTGTTGCGCACCGAACTGATTTTCATGGCCCACAACGAGGCCCCGGACGAAGCGACCCAGGAAGCCGAATACCGCAAGGTGCTCGACGGCCTCGCCGGTCGGCCGCTGGTGGTACGTACCCTCGACGTGGGCGGTGACAAGCCGCTGCCGTACTGGCCCATCGCGAAAGAAGAAAACCCCTTCCTCGGCGTGCGCGGCATTCGCTTGACCTTGCAGCGCCCGCACATCATGGAAGCGCAGTTGCGCGCGTTGCTGCGTTCGGCGGACAACCGTCCGCTGCGGATCATGTTCCCCATGGTCGGCAGCGTCGATGAATGGCGCCAGGCCCGGGACATGACTGAGCGCCTGCGCCTGGAAATTCCCGTGGCGGACTTGCAACTGGGGATCATGATCGAAGTGCCGTCCGCCGCGCTGCTGGCGCCGGTGCTTGCCAAGGAAGTCGATTTCTTCAGTGTCGGCACCAACGACCTGACCCAGTACACGCTGGCGATCGACCGCGGTCACCCGACCTTGTCGGCCCAGGCCGATGGCTTGCATCCGGCGGTGCTGCAATTGATCGACATCACCGTGCGGGCCGCCCATGCCCACGGCAAATGGGTGGGCGTATGCGGCGAGCTGGCCGCGGACCCGCTGGCGGTGCCGGTGCTGGTGGGCCTGGGCGTCGACGAGCTGAGCGTTTCGGCCCGCAGCATTGCCGAGGTCAAGGCGCGGGTTCGCGAGCTGAGCCTGGCGCAAGTACAAACCCTGGCCCAAGAGGCATTAGCCGTGGGCAGCGCCGATGACGTGCGCGCATTAGTGGAGGCGCTGTAATGGCGAAGATTCTTACCCTGACCCTCAACCCGGCGCTCGACCTCACGGTGGAATTGGCGCGCCTGGAGCCGGGACAGGTCAACCGCAGCGACGCCATGCACGCCCACGCCGCCGGCAAGGGTGTGAACGTGGCCCAGGTGTTGGCCGATCTCGGCCACACCCTGACGGTCAGCGGCTTTCTCGGCCAGGACAACGCCCAGGTGTTCGAGACGCTGTTCGCCCAGCGGGGCTTTGTCGATGCCTTTATCCGTGTCCCCGGCGAAACCCGCAGCAACATCAAGCTGGCCGAACGGGACGGACGCATCACCGATCTCAACGGTCCGGGGCCGGTGGTCGATGAAGCCGCGCAGCAAGCGTTATTGACGCGACTGGAGCAAATCGCCCCCGGCCACGATGTGGTGGTCGTGGCGGGCAGCTTGCCCCGTGGCGTCAGTCCGCAATGGTTGCAGGCGTTGATTACGCGCTTGAAACGGCTCGGCCTGAATGTGGCCCTCGACACCAGTGGCGAGGCCTTGCGCGTGGCTTTGGCGGCTGGGCCTTGGCTGATCAAGCCGAACACCGAGGAACTGGCCGATGCGCTGGGCTGCGAGGTGGTCACGGAGTTGGCTCAAGCCCAAGCGGCCGAGCGGCTGCATGCCCAGGGCATCGAGCACGTGGTGATTTCCCACGGCGCTGACGGGGTCAACTGGTTCAGTGTTGGCGCGGCGCTGCACGCCTCGCCGCCCAAGGTCAGCGTCGCCAGCACCGTGGGCGCCGGGGATTCGTTGCTCGCCGGAATGCTGCATGGATTGCTCAGCGCCGACACTCCGGAGCAGACCCTGCGCACTGCCACGGCCATCGCCGCCATGGCAGTCACCCAGATCGGTTTTGGCATCCACGACACCGCGTTGCTGGCGTCGCTTGAACAGGGCGTGCGCGTGCGCCCCCTGACAGAACAATAAGAGGGTTCGCAAGATGAAATTAGCCATTGTGACGGCCTGCCCGAACGGCATGGTTACCAGTGTGTTGTGCGCCCGCCTGCTGGATGCGGCAGCCCAGCGCCACGGCTGGAGCACCAGCGTCGAAGTCCATGACGCCGCCCATCCGGAGCGTCAATTGTCAGCCGCCACGCTTGAAGCGGCCGAGTGGGTGTTGCTGGTCGCCAGCGGCCCGGTGGACTTGTCGCGGTTCGTTGGCAAGCGCGTGTTCCGCAGCACCCCGGCCGTGGCTTTGCAAGACGTTGATGCGGTGCTGCGGCGCGGTGCCGAAGAGGCCCGGGTGCTGGCCGAAGCCGACTTGCTCGCCGAGGAACCGCCGGCGTCGACGGAGCGCGCCCCACGCCTGGTGGCGATCACCGCTTGCCCGACCGGCGTTGCTCACACTTTCATGGCCGCCGAAGCCTTGCAGCAGGCCGCCGCCCGATTGGGCTACGACCTGCAAGTGGAAACCCAAGGCTCGGTGGGTGCGCGCAATCCCCTCAGCTCCCAGGCGATTGCCGAGGCTGACGTGGTGCTGCTGGCCACCGATATCGAAGTCGCCACCGAGCGCTTCGCCGGCAAGAGAATCTACCGCTGCGGCACCGGCATCGCCTTGAAGCAGGCCGAAGCCACGTTGCAAAAAGCCTTGGCCGAAGCCCAACAGGAAACCGCTGCGAGTGGCGCGTCCGGGGGGCCGGCGAAGGCGGAAAAAAGCGGTGTCTACAAGCATCTGCTAACCGGCGTGTCGTTCATGCTGCCGATGGTGGTGGCCGGTGGCTTGATGATCGCCTTGTCGTTCGTGTTCGGCATCGAGGCCTTCAAGGAACCAGGCACCCTCGCGGCGGCGCTGATGCAGATCGGCGGCGACACCGCGTTCAAACTGATGGTGCCGCTGCTGGCGGGCTACATTGCCTATTCCATTGCCGACCGGCCGGGCCTGGCGCCAGGGATGATCGGCGGGATGCTGGCAAGCACCCTCGGCGCTGGCTTCATTGGCGGGATCATCGCCGGTTTCCTGGCTGGTTATGCGGCCAAGGCGATCAACCGCTACGCGCGCCTGCCCCAGAGCCTGGAAGCGCTCAAGCCGATCCTGATCATTCCGTTGCTGGCGAGCCTGTTCACCGGCCTGGTGATGATTTACATCGTCGGCAAACCGGTGGCGGGCATGCTTGAAGGCCTGACCCACTTCCTCGACAGCATGGGCACCACCAACGCGATCCTCTTGGGCGTGCTGCTGGGGGCGATGATGTGCGTCGATCTTGGCGGGCCGATCAATAAGGCTGCCTATGCGTTTTCGGTGGGGTTGCTGGCGTCGCAAAGTTACGCACCGATGGCCGCGACCATGGCCGCCGGCATGGTGCCGCCAATTGGACTGGGCATCGCTACGTTCATCGCCCGCCGCAAGTTCGCCAAGACCGAGCGCGAGGCCGGTAAAGCGGCGTTGGTGTTGGGGCTGTGCTTCATTTCCGAAGGGGCGATTCCGTTCGCCGCCAAGGATCCGTTGCGAGTGATCCCGGCCAGCATCGCCGGTGGCGCGTTGACCGGTGCGCTGTCGATGTATTTCGGCTGCAAGCTCATGGCGCCCCACGGCGGGTTGTTCGTGATGCTGATCCCCAACGCCATCAACCATGCGTTGCTGTACTTGCTGGCGATCGTCGCGGGCAGTCTGGTCACGGCGGTGGCGTACGCGCTGCTCAAGCGGCCGGAAGTAGTGGAAATGGCGATGGAGCCGGCCAAGGCCTGAACCCACCATCCTCGTGGGGGCGGGCAAGCCGCTCCCGCGTCACCTCACCTCTGTTACATCCGATTCACACAGCCATGCTTAAGTTTTTTCCATTTGGGAGAAACATCATGAGCGAATTCGACCTGGGCCGTCGTCGAGTGATGCAAGCCGTGGGCGCGGGGTTATTGTTGCCCGGATTGGCGCCAGCGGTGATAGCGTCGGTCAAGGATCGACCATTACTCACCGACGGCGTGCAGTCCGGCGATTTGCAGGGCGACCGGGCGATGATCTGGAGTCGCAGCGATCGTCCCTCGCGGATGGTGGTGGAATGGGACACCCGTAGCCAGTTTTCCAATCCTCGACGCTTTGTCTCGCCGGTGGCTGACAGCCGCAGCGATTTCACCGCTCGGGTCGAACTCACCGGCCTGCCGCCCGACCAGGCGATTTTCTATCGCGTGCATTTCGAAGACGCCCAAAGCGGCGTAGCCAGCGAGCCCTGGCTCGGTCATCTGCGCAGCGTGCCGCAACTCAAGCGCAACATCCGTTTTGTCTGGAGCGGTGACACCGTCGGGCAGGGCTTCGGCATCAATCCGGACATCGGCGGCATGCGCATCTACGAAGCCATGCGCCTGCGCCTGCCAGATTTCTTTATCCACAGCGGCGACACCATTTATGCCGACGGCCCGGTGCCTGCGCAGCTGACCACCGAGGGCGGACGTATCTGGCGCAACCTCACCACCGAGGCCAAGAGCAAGGTGGCCGAGACGCTGGACGAGTATCGCGGCAACTACCGCTACAACCTGATGGACGAAAACGTGCGCCGCTTCAACGCCGAAGTGCCGCAGATCTGGCAGTGGGACGATCACGAGGTGGTCAATAACTGGTCGCCCGGCAAGCAACTGGACGAGCGCTACCAGACAAAAGATATCCACAGCCTGGTAGGTCGTGCACGGCAGGCGTGGCTGGAATACGCACCGATGCGCTTGCAAAAAGGCGATGGCGCAGGACGCATCTACCGCAAGCTCGGTTATGGGCCGATGCTGGATGTATTTGTACTGGACATGCGCAGCTACCGTGAAGCCAATGATGCCAATCTCGGCGCGGCCAAAGCTTTCCTCGGACGTGAGCAACTGGATTGGCTCAAGCGCGAATTGAAGCAATCCCGGGCGCAGTGGAAAGTCATCGCCGCCGACATGCCCATCGGCCTCGGCGTGCCGGATGGCGAGGTCAGCCCTGGCGTGCCGCGCTGGGAAGCGGTGGCCAACGGCGACCCGGGCGTTGCCCAGGGGCGCGAGGTGGAAATCGCCGAGTTGCTCGGCTACTTGCGCAAAAATCAGGTGCGCAATTACGTCTGGCTCACGGCCGATGTCCATTATTGCGCCGCCCATCACTACCATCCCGAACATGCCGCGTTCCAGGATTTCGAACCGTTCTGGGAGTTTGTCGCGGGGCCGTTGAACGCCGGCAGTTTCGGGCCTAACGCCTTGGACAAGACCTTTGGCCCTGAAGTGGTCTTCCAGAAAGCTCCGCCGGCCCAGAACACTTCGCCGTTTGCGGGGTATCAGTTTTTCGGCGAGGTGAACATCGACGGGCAGAGCGCGGAGATGAGCGTGGTATTGCGGGATCTGGAAGGGACGGCGGTGTTCGAGAAAAAGTTGCAGCCGGTTTGAGCGCACTGATCGTTCCCGCGCGTAACGTGGGAACGATCAGAAGAGCGGTGGACTGTCAGTAGACATCCCTTCGATAACGTCCCTGCTCGATCAGCCGTTCCACTTCCTCGCGCCCCAGCACCAGGTTGAGCACGTGATCCACCCCCGAGGCCATCCCTTTCAGGCTGCCGCACACGTAGATCACCGCGCCGTCGGCCAGCCATTGCTTGAGCAACGCCGCCGATTCCAGCAGGCGGTCCTGGACGTAGATTTTCCGTTCCTGATCCCGTGAGAACGCCAGGTCCAGGCGTTCCAGATCGCCGGAGGTAAGCCATTCCTGCAGCTCATCGCGGCAGTGGAAATCGTGCTCGCGGTTGCGCTCGCCAAACAACAGCCAGTTGCGCTGCATGTTTTCGGCGACGCGGGCCTTGAGCAAGCTGCGCAGGCCGGCCAGGCCGGTGCCGTTGCCCAGCAGAATCATCGGCACGCCTTGGGGCGGCAAATGGAAGCTGCTGTTGCGCCGCACACGCAGGCTGATGGCGCTGCCCAACGGTGCGTGTTCGGTGAGCCATCCGGAGCCGACGCCCAGGCTGCCGTCGGCATGACATTCCTGGCGTACGATCAGCTCCAGGACACCGTCGGCCGGGATCGATGCGATGGAGTATTCGCGCATGCCGAGAGGCGCCAACGCATCCACCAGGGCTTGGGCATGCAGGCCCACCAGATGGGTGCGATTTGCCGGCAGTTGGCGCGTCGCGAGGGCTTGTTCGAGCGTCTGCTGCAAACCATCGACCTGTACCCGAGCGACCCCGGCGATGCCCAGGCCATCGAGGAAATGTTCGATGGCCCACGGGTCGTTGCGTGGCAGGACTTCCACCAGGTCACCGGCCAGCCAACTGCTCGGGCTGGGGGCGGTGAGGCCCAGCAGGTAGACGCCTGAACCACTGCTGTCGGGATTGAGCAAGGTGCGTTGGCTCAGCGTCCAGTTCTCGAAGCTCGGTGGCTGCCAGGTATTCGCCGGGGCCTGGCCGGTCAATTCGGCCAGTTGCTGTTGCCAATGACGCAAGGCGTAAGGGTCGCCACTGTCGACTTCCACCGGCGCGAACAACGTCTTGCCGCCGTGTTCCGCCAGCCAGGCGTGCAGGCGCCGGGCGAAGCCGCAGAAGTTTTCATATTGCCGGTCGCCCAGGCCCAGCACCGAGTACCGCAGGCTTTCCAAGCTCAGGGCGCGGCCCAGCACCTTGCGTTCGAAACCGCGAGCGCTGTCGGGGCCCTCGCCGTCGCCAAACGTACTGACCACGAACAAGGCACGGGTGGAAGTGCTCAGGTCCTGCTCGCTGACGCCGGCCAGCGGCCGCACCTTCACCGGCAACCCGGCGGCCTGCAGTTGGCCGGCAGTCTGCCAGGCCAGTTGCTCGGCGAAACCGCTCTGGCTGGCGAAGCCGATCAGCCACGCCGGGGCATCGCCGGGAGGGCTGGCGAGCGCCTGGCGAGCCTGCCGGACCTGGCGTTTTTTGCGCCGACGATCCAGGTACAGCAACCAGCCGGTGATGAAAAACAGCGGCATGGCCAGGGCGGCGACGGTCACCAGAATCCGTCCAACCAGGCCGAAATAGCTGCCGACATGCAGCGCATAGATGCTGGTCAGCAGTTGCGCCTTGAAGCTTTTATCGCTGTAGCGGCTGTGACGGCTGATCACACCGGTGGCCGGGTCGAGCATGATCTGGTTCAGCGCCCGGTCGTGGGGCGAGTTCTTCAGCAGATAGAACACTGTCGCCGGTTGACCCGCCACCGGCGGCATGCGCACGTTATACGCGGACAGGCCGGGACCGGCGGCGCTGTAGATGCTGCTCCACATTGCCCGATAATCGGCGATCGGCGCCGGGCCGCTCGGTGCGGGACCACGGGTACGCACGCGCTCTTCGTTGGGCGAGTCGGAGAGCAGGCGGGTCACGCCGTTGCTGTACCACTCGTAAGACCAAGTCAGCCCGGTCAGGGCGGCCAACAGATAAAAGACCAGGCACCAGGTGCCCGCAACCGAATGCAGGTCCCAGTTGAAGCTGCGGCCCTTCTTCGCCCAATCGAGGGTCAGCCAGGCGCGCCAGTTTTTCCACTGGCGCGGCCAGCGCAGGTACAGCCCGGACAGGCAGAAGAACACCAGGATCAGCGTGCACGCGCCGGTGATCTGCCGGCCGATGTCGTCCAGAGTCAGGACGCGGTGCAGCCTGAGCATCAGGCCGAAGAAATCCTGACCCACTACATCACCCATGAACTGCGCGTTGTAGGGATTGAAGTAGCGCATCGGTCCGCGTTTCTCTCCGGGCGGGGCCGTGAAAATCGCCCGCGCGGCGTTGCCGCTGTCGGTCTCGACCCAGAGCATGGCGACGGTTTTGCCGGTCGCGGCTTCAATTTGTTCCACCAGTTCGGCGGGCGGCAGCACGCCAGCCGGTTGCTTCTCAACCGTCAAAACCTGAGGGTTCAGCGCCCGCAGGATCTCGTCCTGGAACGACACCACCGCACCGGTAACGCCCATCAACGCCAGGACTAGCCCGGCACTGATGCCGAAGAACCAGTGCAACTGGAACAGGGATTTCTTCAACACGTTGCCCGCCTCGTTCATTCGTTACATTCATCACGGCGTGCATTATGCCGTGTGTTATCGAGAACCATTCATAAACGCACCAAAAAGTCCCGGTCATTTGCGTGAGCGGTTTTTTTGCCTACCGCTTTCCCTGTGGCAAGGGAGCTTGCTCCCGCTCGGCTGCCCAGCAGTCGTCACCCAAGGAGGGGGCCGCTTTGCGGCCCAGCGGGAGCAAGCTCCCTCGCCACAGGATCGGGCTGGCTTAGAAGTGAAAGTTGGTGCTCAGCACAGCGCAGCGCAAATCACGCTGAACTACGCACCATGGCCTGTGCCTATCGGCGTCGACTCGCTCAGTTCACCGGCGGTCACCAATTACTGTAACTCGACTTGCCACCCTGTTTTTTCCATTGAGAAGTTCTGTGGCGATAAAGCGATCGATTTCTAATTTCAGAGTTTTTACAGGTCGAGTCAAATGATTTGCTCCTTGGTGTGCCTGACTGTTTTGTTTGTTAATACTTGAGGAGTTGTGGCGTGTCGCAGGAATATCCTAGAGTCTTTTTGCGCGCTTTGATAATTGGCGTATTAAATAATGATTAACTTAATGACAGGAAGTCTATGATGGAAGTCGAGTTGGATGACAAGATAGTCAAGGCGGCCGCGGAGGCGCCTGAGGTGTTTGTAAAAGCGTCCCTCGGTGAGGGCGAAGAAAATAACAGGCAACCGGGGATACAGCTAACCAAGGAACAGATCATCAGCCTGAAGAAATATGAAGTGCTGGGTTTATCGCTTCCTGTTCGTATACAAGATGTGGAAGTGTACTTGAATTATGGCGCGGGTGACGTGGGCGGACGGGGGCTCAGGGCCGTTGACTTTCAGAAGACATTCGCCACCACGTATGATCATGCCAAACGTTGGACGCCTTTGCGTGAGAATATCATGCAGACGGGAAATCATCTGAGCAGCTTCTCGAGGAAAGTCACCAGATACGGCAGGGGAATAATTAATGTCTATGAGTATCTTGAAGTTTCGAAGTATTTAACGGAGCATAAAATCAACACAGTCGAAGCGTATTTCGAGCTCATGCGCACCCTGCCCAATCTTCCGGACTTGACGGTGGAAAGGGCGGATATCGATGAAATACAAGATTATCTTAAGGAGATGTTGTTCGAAGTCCGAAGCAATCATGTGAAGGCCGAACAGGTGAGGCGCGAGCTTGATAGTTTTGGTGCCGATATGCGCGAGAAGGTGCTGCCGGAGGTCAAGTTGCGATTAAAAGCGGTCAGCGACAATACCTATAAGCAGGATATTCAAATCATTCAGGATGTAATCGATCAGCGTGCCGCTCGTATTGACGATCTCAATCGGCAATATGCCGAGATGGTTAAAGAGGCGATTATCGCCGCAGCGACCATGAATATCGGCGGATTGATTATGGGTATCTATCAAGGCGTCAAGGCTGAAGAGCTGCGCAAAGAACGCAATCGATTGAAAGGCGAACAGGATGACGATATTCAGACGCTGGCGAGTAAAAGTCAGACGCTAACTTCGTTGAATCGTGTGCGCGGCGATCTTCAAAATCTAAGTGCTGTAACGATTGAGGCGGAGGCGGCGACGCAGAACCTCATGTTGATGTGGAACTCGCTAAGCAAATTTATCGAGGCGTCTTCGGAACATGTTGAAAAAGTAGAAAACGCCATCAGGCTGCGCATGTTCATTATCCAGATTGAGTTGGTGGTTTCGCCTTGGGAGGATGAGATTCAACATCGTTCCGATGCGCTGCTGGCGATTTTTGACGCGGCCGAGAAGGAGTATCAAGCGGGTAACTTAATTAAACCAAGGATGGCGAGAATGTACTCCATATCGAATGAATCGTACTATCCACAACCGGATGTCAGTGCGTTGTTGGGCTCTAATGAGGGCATGCAGAGGTCTAGGACACAGGCGCAGTTACTTGTAGAGTTTCACGATTATTTGCCCGATGTGGTAAGAACAATGACGGGGTTGGCATCCGTAGCAAATATCGAGACGGCAGAACTTCGCAAACGCGCACAGACGACAATTTTCAATCTGGAGCGCACCGCAAAAAATCTTGAAACGTATAAAGCTCAAATCGACCGATATGATGATGAGGAAGATAAGGAGGCTTTTCGCTCGGAGATTGAAGTCGAACTTAATAAGATTGATAACTCAATCAGTCAAGAGGCCAGGGACTTGGGTGAAACTCAGCTGAGACTGAGTACTCACTTTGACAGGTCGGCATCGAAAGAATGGGTGCTTGTACTGGAACAGGATCTAGCCTTTACAGAGAAGCAGAAAGCTAGGGCACAAGCCAAGCGTGTCGAGCTGGATGAGCACGCCAAATCAGTTTCTGAAGCGATTGAGACGATCAGGAGAAATGGCATCGAAAAAATTGGTAAGGAGGCCCAGCTGACAGTGGAAAGCCTGACGGCGATGGGGATGGCGCCACCTCAGGTACAAGTCGCACTGCTGGCGATGGACACACTGAAAAAACTGGTCGCTGGTATTGGCGAAACGATTTCCTATATGAGTATGGTGGATGGGAACAACGCGCTTAAGGAAAGAATCCGTCAGCTTGGTATCGACATTGACGTGCAGGACAAGGAGATCGCCGTCATACAAGGGAAAATGGAGCTGGTTAAAAGCCTGGATAGCTTGGATGGTTTTCGCTTGGACTATGTCAAGGAGTTCGCAAATATCGCTGGCGCGTATGAGAGGTTCGCCAAGGTTTTTGCTCGTGAAAAAGCGCTGCCTATTGAAGAGCATACCCAGAACGTTCTCTCCGCTGTTCCCGGCTTTATTCAATATTTGCGCCCCCTTTCCAACCAATGGGCGATTTAAGATAGATTCGGCGTGAGCCGACTACGAATGTTAACTGATAAAACGTTGGCGGCCCGAGAGGCCGCCATCATCAAGGCATATCATGGACTCATTAAAAAGTAGTTTTACTGAGACTCAGCGCAGGACTCTAGATCGCCGCATATATTTTCTCGATACGCTGCGCTCGGTCTTTGACAAGATTCCGCTCGTCTTGGAGCGACGTCGCATAAGCGGTCATCAATCCGTTACATTGGCTGCGGATACACGTTTGAACAATGCGTACTTTCATGCGAAGTATCTTTTGGCACTGGAGCAAGACGTTAATGCTATTAGGGTGTCCTGCGGCGCCCATACGCAGGAGCTGAGAGTGTTCACCCAGGAGGCGCTGGGTATCACGGCGCAGACCTCAGGGCGGCAACTCCTCGCCGACCTGGATTTCCGACAGTTCAGTTTTTCCCGTTCCGAGCGCTGGATGATTGCACCACCGATGAAGATCGGGGACTTGGTCCATGAGTTTTTCATGCGTTTCATTACCGTCAGGAGCTCAATCAGACAGCTCTGGTTCAAGTTCAACGAGCTGAACAATGAGTCGTTTGGTGTGACCGCGGTGTTTACCAGTGCCATGGAGCATCGGTCCTGTCATTGTCATGCTCAACCGACGCTGGTGCAGGCGTTGTTTCAAGAGGCCGATACCACACCGCCCTGGGATATTGTTTATTCCTCCCGGGATGCCTCGGTCAGGGCTGCGGAGTACAAGGCTGATATCGCATCCTTGTCCAATGCGTTCGTCAATTTGAATTCACACATGAGCTTGTTGACCCAGGCGCTGTACCAGCAGATGCAGAGCGTAGAGAACGAACTCGATCGAGCGATTTCCTCGCGCACCTTGGGAGAGCTGAATCTGAAATTGGATACGGCGATAACAACGCTCGACCATTGCTTGACTGAGTTGAAGGATTTTGAAACCTGGCTACGAAAATAAAAAAAGGTCCATGATTGCATGGACCTTCTCTTTGACTGTCGGGGTTACACGTAAAACGACTTCAACGGCGGAAACCCATTGAACTCCACCGCGCTGTAGCTGGTGGTATAGGCCCCGGTCGACAACCAATACAGGCGATCACCGATGGCCAGGTTCAACGGCAAGCCGTACTTGTAGTTTTCGTACATGATGTCGGCGCTGTCGCAGGTAGGGCCGGCGATGACCACTTCTTCCATCTCGCCTTTCTTCTCGGTCCAGATCGGGAACTTGATGGCTTCGTCCATGGTTTCGATCAGGCCGGAAAACTTGCCCACATCCGTGTACACCCAACGCTCGACCGCGGTGCGGGATTTACGCGCCACCAACACCACCTCACTGACGAGGATACCGGCGTTGGCGATCAACGAACGGCCCGGCTCCAGGATGATTTCCGGCAGCTCGTCGCCGAAGTCTTCCTTGAGGAAGCGGATGATTTCCTCGGCGTAGGTTTCCAGGCTGTTGGTGCGGGTGATGTAGTTGGCCGGGAAGCCGCCACCCATGTTGATCAGCTTCAAGACAATGCCGTCTTCTTCCTTCAAACGTTCGAAGATCACCTTGACCTTGGCGATGGCCGCGTCCCAGACGCTGATGTCGCGCTGTTGCGAGCCGACGTGGAACGAAATGCCGTAAGGCACCAGGCCCAGGTCGCGGGCCAGGATCAGCAGGTCCATGGCCATGTCGGTCTGGCAGCCGAACTTGCGCGACAACGGCCAGTCAGCGGTGGTCGAGCCTTCAGTGAGGATTCGCACATAGACCTTCGAGCCCGGCGCGGCCTTGGCGATGTTGCGCAGGTCGGCTTCGGAGTCTGTGGCGTACAGGCGCACGCCCTTCTCGTAGAAGTAGCGAATGTCGCGGGATTTCTTGATGGTGTTGCCGTAGCTGATCTGATCCGGGCCGACGCCACGGCTCATGACCTTATCCAGCTCGTAGATGGAGGCGATGTCGAAGTTCGAGCCTTTTTCCTTGAGCAGGTCGATGATTTCCACCGCCGGGTTGGCCTTGACGGCGTAGTAGACCTTGGCGAAATCGAAACCGGCGCGCAGGTCGTCATAGGCCTTGGAGATCATCGCGGTGTCGATCACCACGAACGGGGTTTCCTGCTTGTCGGCGAACGCTTTCATTTTCTGGAAAGTTTCGCGCGCGAAATAATCTTCGACCTGGATCGACATACTTGGGACTCCTACTGGCAAACATCAGGATCAATGGGTGTGAGGGCAAGCAGCCCCCGTGAACGTCCTCCGTATCCCCACTTTGGTTCGCCTACTTCCCAAGGCATGTCGCCGAAAGCAAAAAGGCCATGGGATACATGATTCCCTTGGCCTTGCTGTCTCGTCGTCAGTACTTGAGCCGGATGGATCGTTTCCAGCATGGACGTTCGGCGCGAACTTTAGGGCGTGAGGGGCCTGAGATCAACTAAAAATGTCGCGTTTCTGCACACATCCGTCGTGCGGCCTGCGACAGCTCATGATGTAACCGACCGGTGTGACAGGTTGATGTTCCCTCGGATCTGTCTCCGAGCCTGTTGAATGTCGCGCTTGCCCTTGTGGCGAGGGAGCAAGCTCCCTCGCCACAAGGGCAGTCTCGCCGCCGCCTAGGCCGACGCGGCTTCGGCCGGCGAGACAATGCTGGTCTTGCCGCCGCGTGAGCGCCCCGAGCTCAGGTACTCGGCAATCGATTCCTGGGTCACCTCCCCAAGGAACACCCGCTCGGCATCCAGCACCGGCAGCCACGAACGGTTGAACTCGTACATGCGCGACAACAGGATCCGCAGGTGCTCGTCGTAGGCGGCGGTGGCGTTGAACTCGCGCAGGTATTGTCCGCAGGTGCCGGTCTGGCGATGCAGGTCGCGACGGCGGACGTAGCCCAGGGCCTTGTTCTCGGCGCAGGTGACCACCACGTAGCGCCGGTCATGTTCGTCCATCAGCTCCAAAGCCTCGCTCACCGGCGTTTCGGGACTGACCGACGGGGCGTTGTCTGCCGCGTCTTCGGCCTTGACCAGCAACAGCCGCTTGAGCGTGCTGTCCTGGCCGACGAAATTGCTGACGAACTCATCGGCCGGGTGCGCCAGCAGCGTGTCGGGGTGATCGCACTGGACCAGCTTGCCGGCGCGGAAGATTGCGATCTTGTCCCCCAACTTGATGGCCTCGTCGATGTCGTGGCTGACCATGATCACGGTCTTGTTCAGCGCCCGTTGCATCTCGAAAAACTCGTTCTGGATCATCTCGCGGTTGATCGGGTCGACCGCGCCGAACGGTTCGTCCATCAGCAGCAGCGGCGCATCGGCCGCCAAGGCGCGGATCACGCCGATTCGCTGCTGCTGGCCGCCGGACAGTTCACGCGGATAGCGATGCAGGTATTGCTTGGGTTCGAGCTTGATCATGCTCATCAACTCGCGGGCGCGGTCGTGGCACTTCTGCTTGTCCCAACCCAACAGGCGCGGCACCACGGTGATGTTTTCCTCGATGGTCATGTTCGGGAACAGGCCGATCTGCTGGATCACGTAGCCGATGTTGCGGCGCAGGGTCACTTCGTCGAGGCCGGTGGTGTCTTCACCATTGATCAACACCTTGCCCGAAGTGGGCGGGATCAGCCGATTGATCATCTTCAGGGTGGTGCTCTTGCCACAGCCCGACGGCCCGAGGAACACGCAGATCTCGCCTTCGTTGACGATCAGGTTCACCGAGTCCACGGCCTTGACGTCCTTGCCGTTGCTCTTGAAGGTTTTGCTGAGGTTTTGAAGTTCGATCATTTGAGAAGTCCTTTAGGAGTCAGCGAGCGTTGCAGCCATTGCAAAAGCAGGTCGGCGAAGATGGCCAGGAGACTGACCAGTACGGCGCCGACGATCAGCATCGACATGTCGCTGCGGCTGATGGAAGCGAGGATGAGCACGCCCAGGCCACCGGCGCCGATGGTGGCGGCGATGGTCATGACGCCGATGTTCATGACCACGGCGGTGCGCACGCCGGCGAGGATCACCGGCACGGCGATGGGCAATTCGACCATGCGCAGACGTTGGCCGAACGTCATGCCAATGCCGCGAGCGGCTTCACGGATACCCGGTTCGACGCCGGTCAAGGCCAAATAGGTGTTGCGCATGATTGGCAGCAGGGAATAGAGGAACACGGCGGTGATCGCCGGCATCGGCCCCAAGCCCTGGCCGAACTTGGAATAGAACGGCAGCAACAGGCCGAACAGCGCAATCGACGGAATCGTCAGCAGCACCGTGGCGCTGGCCTGCAAGGGGCCGGCGAGCGACGGGAAGCGGGTCATGAAAATGCCCAGCGGCACGCCGACCATAATTGCCAGGGTCACGGCGATGCCCACCAGGGTGATGTGCTGCCAGGTCAGGTGCAGCACCAGCGGCCAGTCCAGATGGGAAAAGGCGTCAAGAAAATCCATGGCTTTTCCTCCAGGTCATTGGGTTGAGAGCAGCGAATGCTGGCGCAGGAAATCGGCGGCAACGGCTGAGGGGCTTTCATGGTCGACGTCCACACGGGCGTTGAGCTGGCGCATGGTTGCGTCATCAAACAGCTCGGCCAGCGGCTTGAGCTGCGCGGCCAGCTGCGGGTGCGCATCGAGGAATGCCTGACGCACCACCGGCGCGGCGGTGTAGTCGGGGAAGTAGTGTTTGTCGTCTTCCAGCAACTTCAGTTTGAACGCGTTCAAGCGCCCGTCGGTGGTGTACACCAAGCCGGCGAATACCTGGCTGTTACGCAGGGCGGTATAGACCAGGCCCGCGTCCATCTGCCGGATGTTCTTGCGGGTCAGGTTCATGCCGTACTGTTCGACCATGCCGGCCAGGCCGTCGGAGCGGTTGGCGAACTCGGTGTCCAGGGCCACCAGATGGTTCTCGTCGGCCTCGGCCTGCAACACGGTGTTCAACTGGCTGATGGAATTGATCTGCGGGTACTTTTTCGCAACTTTTTCCGGCAGCGCCAAGGCGTAGGTGTTGCTGAATTTCGACGGCGCCAGCCAGACCAGGCCCTTTTTCGCGTCGAGTTCTTTCACCCGGGCGTAGGACTGGGCGCTGTCGAGTTTTTCCGTGACGTGGTTGTAGGACACGAGCGACACGCCGGTATATTCCCACAGTAAATCCAATTGCCCGGTCTCATGAGCGCTACGGGCCAGGTTGCTGCCCAGCCCGCCGGTGACTTGCGCGTCGTAACCTTTATCGCGAAGGTATTGCGCAGTGATTTCCGCCAGCAACGTCTGCTCGGTGAACACCCGGGCGCCGAGGCGGATCAGCGGTTTTTCCGCGGCTTGGGCAAACCCTGCGAACAGCAGCAGGCAGCCCAGGATCAAGCTCAACTTCTTCATAAACGATTTCCTTTATCCAGCCAGGCTCAGGACGGGCGCAAGCCACGTTCCAGCCAGAGGCGGCTGGCGAGTGTCACCAGACCGTCGAGCAGCAATGCCAGCAGCGCCGTGCAAGCGGCGCCGAGCAACAATTGCGGCTGGTTGTTCAAGGCAATGCCGGGGAAGATCAGGCTGCCGAGACTGTTGGCACCGATCAGGAAAGCCAGTGGTGCGGTGCCGACGTTGATCGCCAACGCTACGCGCACGCCACCGACGATGATCGGCACGGCGTTGGGCAACTCGACTTTCCACAGCACCTGGCGCGGGGTCATGCCGATGCCGACGGCGGCTTCCTTGAGCGAGCCCTGGACATTCTTCAAGCCTTCATAGGTGTTGCGCACGATGGGCAGCAGCGAGGCGAGGAACAGGGCGAAGATGGCGGGTCCGCTGCCGATGCCCAGGATGCCCAGGGCAATGGCCAGCACGGCCAGGGGCGGCACGGTATTGCCGATATTGAACACTTGCATGAAGCGTTCGGCGCGCCCGACCATGCCGGGGCGGCTGAGGGCGATGCCGGCGGGGATGCCGACGATCAGGGCCGCCAGCATGGAGGCCAATACAAGCATCAGGTGCGCTTGCAGGTAAAACAGCAGGTCGTCGCGGTAACGGTGGATCGTATCGATGCCGATCCAGTGGACCAACAGGGCCAGGAGGGCGACGACGACCGCACCCCCGATAAGCCCTTTGCCATAGCGGATAGCCACAGGCGGACTCCTTTGTCTTTCAGTCGGCGCACGCTGTCCCGGGCGACAAACCGTCACGGGCTGCCGGGAAAACGTTCGCGAGAAGCAGCTCTTTTTCGGGGCCGGTAAACGGCCGTGAATTGAGCCATGAGCGCAGCCTCGTCAGGCTAACTTGCTGATTTTTCAGACCCTGACGGTTGCGCGTATCAGGGGGGTGGACGTCTCCACGGGGCAAAAGGTTCCCATGTGCGGCAGCATCTGGCCACCCTTGATGTGCTCAACGGTTCGGTTCCTGGCTCAAGTTGGGCTATAGTTTCTGCCCTTTTTTTGAATCACCTGCCAGGCGATTGCCCGTGATAAAACAGGCCGTATGGAATCGGCCGGGATCGGGCAGGGTTGAATTATATACTTGACGGAATATTCTCTTAAGGACATATTTGCAATGCCATGGATTGTCGAGTTTTGTGATGAGTTTGAGCCGGAATTCGGGGCCATGGCCGAGGCGGTTCAGGATGAACTGCTGGCCCAGCTCAAAGTACTCGAGCGATTTGGTCCGGAACTAGGGCGCCCGCAGGTGGACACTCTTAACGGCTCAAAGCACGCCAATATGAAAGAGTTGCGTTTCAAGGCGGATGATGGGGTCTGGCGTGTGGCCTTCGCGTTCGATCCGGAAAGGAAAGCTGTCCTGCTGGTTGGTGATGACAAGTCAGGCGGTAGCCAGAAGAAGTTCTATAAGGACTTGATCAAGACAGCAGATGTCCGCTTTGACCGGCATCTGAGCACACTGAAGAAAGGGTAAGGCAATGGCTAAGTCAATCGACGAGATTATGAAAGGGCTTCCCGCTGCCCGTCGACAAAAGATCGAACAGCGCGGCGCGGAGCTCATTGCAGAACAGATGACCTTGCAGGAACTGCGCAAGGAGCTGAATCTCACCCAGGAGACTATGGCTGGTCTTCTCCACATGAAGCAAGGCAACGTCTCTAAAGTGGAGAAGCGTACCGACATGCTGCTCTCTACGCTGCGTGAATATGTTGAGGCTATGGGGGGAACACTGGAATTGGTTGCCCGGCTTCCCGGTCGTGGCCCCGTGAAGCTGGAAGGATTTCGTGACCTGAACACGGACTGCCAGTAAGAAAAAAGGCCATCCAGACGAATGGCCTTTTGGTTTGCAGTCACCTCTTTCGGTGAGGGCGCAGTCCCAGCCAAGCGCTATCGGCCATCGTACCGAGCGCTCCCGCCCACCCTTTGTTACAATGCGCGGTTCCCTGTACTGGCCTGTGCAATCGGCCAAAAGCAAATTTTTCAGTGTGTGCATAACAGCATGCACAATCGAGATTTTGAACGATGTCCGACAGCAAAATTGTCAATGAAGTCAATGCCAGACGCACTTTCGCCATTATTTCCCACCCCGATGCCGGTAAGACCACCATCACCGAAAAGCTTTTGCTGATGGGCAAGGCGATTGCGGTGGCCGGCACGGTGAAATCCCGCAAGTCCGACCGCCATGCCACCTCCGACTGGATGGAAATGGAAAAACAACGGGGTATCTCCATTACCACGTCGGTCATGCAATTCCCGTATCGCGATCACATGATCAACCTGCTCGACACCCCGGGCCACGAAGACTTCTCCGAAGACACCTACCGCACCCTGACCGCGGTGGACTCGGCCTTGATGGTCCTCGACGGCGGTAAGGGCGTCGAGCCACGGACCATTGCGCTGATGGACGTCTGCCGTCTGCGGGACACGCCGATCGTCAGCTTCATCAACAAACTCGACCGCGACATCCGCGACCCGATCGAACTGCTCGACGAGATCGAAGCGGTCCTGAAGATCAAGGCCGCGCCGATCACCTGGCCGATCGGTTGCTACCGCGACTTCAAGGGCGTGTACCACCTGGCCGACGACTACATCATCGTCTACACCGCCGGTCACGGTCATGAACGCACCGAAACCAAGATCATCGAGAAGCTCGACTCCGACGAAGCCCGCGCGCACCTGGGCGATGAGTACGACCGCTTCGTCGACCAGTTGGAGCTGGTTCAGGGCGCCTGCCATGAGTTCAACCAGCAGGAATTCCTCGACGGCCAACTGACCCCGGTGTTCTTCGGCACCGCCCTGGGCAACTTCGGCGTGGACCATGTGCTCGACGCAGTGGTTGACTGGGCCCCGCGCCCGCTGGCACGGGTCGCCAACGAGCGCACCGTGGAGCCGGTGGAAGAAAAGTTCGCCGGCTTCGTGTTCAAGATCCAGGCGAACATGGACCCCAAGCACCGCGACCGCATCGCCTTCATGCGCATCTGCTCCGGCAAGTACGAAAAAGGCATGAAGATGCGCCACGTGCGCACCGGCAAGGACGTGCGCATCGGCGACGCCTTGACCTTTTTCTCGTCAGAACGCGAGCAACTGGAAGAAGCCTTCGCCGGTGACATCATCGGCCTGCACAACCACGGCACCATCCAGATCGGCGACACCTTCACCGAAGGCGAGGCCCTGGGCTTCACCGGTATCCCGCACTTCGCCCCGGAACTGTTCCGCCGCGTGCGCCTGAAGGACCCGCTCAAGTCCAAGCAACTGCGCCAAGGTTTGCAGCAACTGGCCGAAGAGGGCGCCACCCAGGTGTTCTTCCCGGAGCGCAGCAACGACATCATCCTCGGCGCCGTCGGTGTGCTGCAGTTCGACGTCGTCGCCAGCCGCTTGAAAGAGGAATACAAGGTCGAGTGCTCCTACGAGCCGATCACTGTGTACTCCGCCCGCTGGATTGAATGCGACGACAAGAAAAAACTCGAGGAATTCTCCAACAAGGCTGTGGAAAACCTCGCGCTGGACGGCGGTGGGCATTTGACCTACCTGGCGCCAACACGGGTCAACCTGGCGCTGATGGAAGAGCGCTGGCCGGATGTGAAATTCCGCGCGACCCGTGAGCATCACTAAGCGCTGAACGTTGAAACCGAAACCTGTGGGAGCAAAGCTTGCTCGCGATAGCGGTGGGTCGGCTTGCATGGGGCGGCGAGCTGGCGACCTTGTAGTCGAGGCGTCTACAAGTGCCAGCCAGCCCTTTCGGTTTGGGGCGAGTTGCTAGCGTGGATCGGCAATATCCAGCGCCCGATTCGCCAGCAGCTCACTTACCTCAATCATCTGCAGGATCCCCATCGCAACATGCCGGCGAGAACCCTCAAGATCAAACACCAAGTCGCTGATCATGGCGTTGGCCGAGGCCAGGTTTTCGCTGAGGTTGGCGAGCAGGCTTTCAGTATCGATGCTCTCGACGACTGTGAAGAGCTGACTTGCTGGTAGATCTTTCTTGGGCTTGGCCTGTTCCGGCTTCAAATAATAATCGAGCGCCCGCTCAGTGGCTTCGTGGAATTTTTCCGGGTCGAGGCTTGAGTAGGACGAGGTGGGGTCTGATTCTGGTGGGTTGGGTGTGGCTTTGAACATGATGACGCTCCTATGGGGAATGGGAGCCGCCAATACCTGTCGCTAAACAGAATGGTGGCGACTGCACGCAGGTTAGCGAACCGGACATAGGCACCCGGCAGACCCGAAGGTCTCCCACATACAGCCGCCATAACGTAGTTGCGGTGAGATCCCGCAATAAAGCATGGCTGCTTACGTGCCTATGGTTCAGGTCGCTAAACCCGACCGCTGATTTTCAGCGACCCGGTAACCATAGAGTCCCGGCCCAAGGCGCACAAGCGGGCGGATTCTGGCTTAGTTGTAGGCAAAGGCGCAAGGCAATGTAGCCTCGAGACTAGCGCTCCTGCCTATTCAGAGCTAGCTTTTCTTGAACACTGTCGTGTCCCGGCTTTATCCGGAAAGAAGGATTCTTTATCAGTTATTGTGCACGACTGAAAGTCTTGAGAAATTTCGTTGGGGGGCAAAAATTAGAAGGCATCCAGCCGTTTTTATTTACGCGGCCATGAGCGCTTCGGGTTAATAAAGTGTAAGGGAAGGCGGCGCGTATATACGCCGCTTTTCTCTGGGTCGTTTTAATTTTCAATACCTGTTGTGATCGACTAATCCTGTCCTCAATGCTATAAATTGGTATATTTGCTATTTTGAAGTTATGATCTGCAGCGTAATATCTTTTAATGGTATGGATGTTATTCTAGAAATATTACCCTTGATTTCCTCAGGGTTTCCTGTTATTGAGCCCTCTAATCGTACTGCTATCTCAGTCTCTGAAATGCCTAATTTGAACATGGGTGCATTTACAGTTATAAGATATTGACGTAGGTCTTTTAATTTAGGGTCCTGAATTCTGATGCTATCTCTAGAGAGATCTTTTGCTAGAAAAACATGCTTTCTGAGTATGCAAGTCCACTCAGTATAGACAGGCCCAGTGCCAGATGGAAAAACTAAAAAGCTGCTCCCTTCCGCCCTAGTATAGCCGTAAGAAACATCTGAGTTCTTTTGAGTTACTAAGACCTTTACGGCGGGGTTTGCAATTATGCGCTCCACATTAGTTATTATTTCTTCCTCTGTAGCTCTAGTTCCAGGCATGTTAATCATTAAATTGTCTACGTTGTTTATCTTTTTGTATCCAAAGAATATGCCATAGCCTACCGTACTATCCGACCAAGTTATCAGGCGACTTATTTCTCCCATTGCTGGCAGTCTCAAGGGGCCTAAACAATGTATGGGGTCATACCCGTTAAATTCCAACCCTGCTGGTTCTTGTCCGGCAAGTGTTGTTTCTATATATGTTCTCTGGTTCATTTCTTTTATAGTCAATAATCCAATTATATTTTTGTTTTCTAATTCTTTGTTTGCTGAGTCTATGTTCATTGCCATATTCCTATTTTTAAAGGTTGATTGGCTAGCCAGGTTTGTCCTTTAACTTAAGAAGCAACTCCCTTCGCAGGTCGTCCAGCAGTAGTGCGAGGACCGATGCTGAACGAGGGAGCGTCGCCACGTACGGCGAAACACCAGCGTGGCACGGGTTCGATAGTAAGTCCGCGCATGCCGTCCGTATACTGTCAGGACTGACAGGTGTCGACGAAGGTCAGCTTGCCTGGATGCTGGATGTGCCACCGTCATCGCGAGCAGGCTCGCTCCCACATTGTTTTTGGAAGTTAGCTGGTTTGGAGATAACGCTTATTCGAAACCAATCTGTAGGGCGGGGGGCATTTTGGGTGGTTCGGCAGCGTCCTATCTGGTGAACCGGCCTGTTCAGAACTAGATTTCTTGAGCGCCGTCGGGCTCCGGCTTTATCCGGAACAGAAGGAATGGGTTATGAATAAGCTGCTACGCATGATGTTTTTGCTAAAGGTGTTGGTGATGTCGTCCCTCGGTTCCACCGCTGCGTGGGCTGAGTGCGATGAGCATGAAAAGCACGCGTCGAGTGGCTCGGTGGCGCAGGGTGAGTTGATGCTTGCCGCGACCGATGCGGATGCAGGTGATCCGGACGATGGCGAGGATGATTATGGTTCGCCCGTCGATCCGCCGGACGGTGATGAGGATGAAGAGGGCGATAGCCAGACGTAGGTTCTGGCCTGAACAAAACCTCTCCAGCCTCCACTGAGATTCAGTCGGGGCTGGAGGGGTTTTTCATGTCGGGTGCATGACCCAAGGCGAAGTTATAACCCCTGTGGCGAGGGGATTTATCCCCGTTGGGCTGCGCAGCAGCTCCAACAGCAACGACCCCGATCTTACTGGCACACCGAGTTGTCTGGGTGGGGGCCGCTGCGCAGCCCAACGGGGATAAATCCCCTCGCCACAGGTGCTCTATCTGTCTTTTCCTTATGCCTTATGCCTTATGCCTTATGCCGCGCCGTCGAGGAATCGCTCGGCGTAGTGACACGCCACCAGCCGGTTATCGAGCGGGCGCAACGCCGGTTCTTCGGTCTTGCATCGCTCGGTCGCGTACGGGCAGCGCTTGTGAAAGGCGCAGCCGGACGGTGGGTTGAGCGGGTTGGGCAGTCGCCGACGATCTTGATCATCGGCTTGTTCAACAGTTCCTCTTCCTGATCTTTGGCGACGTCAACCCTGCAACGCAGCTCTCTTGCGTTCTTCGCGGGCGCGGGCAGCCGCCAGCAGTTGTTCGGCTATGCGCATTTCCAGACGCTCCTCACCGAGCCGGATGAACAACGGATGGCCGACAATGGTCGCGTCGAGTTCATAACCGCGTCCTTCGAGTTCTCGCATCCAGTAGTTGCCATCAATCAGCGTACGCCGCAGCTCCACCACATCGCTTCGCAGCATGGGGGCGTATTGGGTTTTCCATTG
>NZ_JABWQW010000014.1:0-145614 GCF_014268645.1 Pseudomonas sp. SWRI154 | reverse complement strand
GACGAGACTCTGACGCCTACTGGCGGCATAACCTGTTCGGCCCTTCATCGCCCCGGTTTCGGCGATTACTACGGCTTCAGCTGACTTCTGCGTGCTCATCCCGTCGCCTCTCGACGCTCGGTAGCACAGTGGCAAGCCTGCAGATCTCCCAGGGTAATTCGCGCGACCTTCCTGCTTATGCCTGTCGGATCTACGTCGTGGCGTTCCGTGCAAGTATTGGGCTTTGACGATTTGCGCCGCCTTACCCCGCCACGCCGCCTAATCCGCTTCCTGTTCGTCAGGCCAGCATTTTGCCTCGGGCTTCCTTCAGATTCGCAGTCACCCGCGACACCCTTGCCTTTGGCTAACACTTCCCCTTGCCGGGTGTGTAGAGGACTTGCACCTCCAAGTCACCAGCGTGGCCACCACAGCCAAGCTGGTTGCGCTTACGCGCAACGCGCCATGCCTGGCGCACGCAAAAAAATGCCGCTCGATCGAGCGGCATTTTTCATAGACCTGGAATCACTCCTGGGCGATGGCGTTTTTCGCCAGGATCGCGTTGGCCAGTTCCATGTCGGTGGCCTGCAGGCCTGGGTTGTCGGCACGGACTTTCTGCATCGCGGCTTCCAGATAAGGGCCACGAATACCGCCGTCGCTGGCGACGAAGCTGCCGGCGTCGTCCTGGGCGGCGACGATCAGCTTGTTGTCCTTGAAGGTCAAGTAGGTGGAACCGGTGGTCGCACCGGACGAGATGACGTTACGCCAAAACGTGTCGGCCATTGCCGAGCCAACGGGAAGAGAAAGCAAGGCCAGGGTCGCGGCAGCAAGTTTGAGACGCATGATAGGTGACTCCACGGGGTTAACTATGACGTTGGATTACCCACGACCTGATTCAGTTCCGTGACATGTCAGTCCGTCCGTTCGACTGTCAATATCGCGCCGTCCTGGGCAATTACCTTGACTCGGGCGCCAACGGGCGAATCGGGCCCCTTGGCCAGCCAGACGCCGTCGGCCACCTTGATCTTGCCGCGGCCGTCGACAATCGCTTCATGCACCAGGAAGGCCTTGCCGATGAGCTCTTGACCGCGCAGGTTCAGGTGCGGCTGATCGCTTGGGCGAACAGCGCTGCGCTGGCGTCGCCACCAGTACAAGGCTGTCGCGATGGCGAACAGGCCGAACAGCAGGAACTGCATTTCCCAGGGCAGCTGTGGCAGGACGAACGTGAGCACGCCGACGGCGGCGGCTGCCATGCCGATCCACAGCAGGTAACCGCCAGCGCCAAACACTTCCAGGATCAGCAGGATGACGCCCAGTGCCAGCCAGTCCCAGTACGACATTTGCTGCAGGAATACCCACATACGCGCGCCTCAGGCTTTCTTGCTGTCGAAAGTGGCCCGGACGATTTCGCCGATGCCGCCCACTGCGCCGATGACCTGACTGGCTTCCAGCGGCATCAGGATCACCTTGCTGTTGTTGGCTGAGGCCAGGCGGCCCAAGGCGTCGATGTATTTTTGTGCGACGAAGTAATTCACCGCCTGGACGTTACCGTCGGCGATGGCCTGGGACACCACCTGGGTCGCCAGGGCTTCGGCTTGCGCCTGGCGTTCGCGGGCTTCCGACTCAAGGAACGCAGCCTGGCGGCTGCCCTCTGCCTCGAGAATCTGCGCCTGCTTCTTGCCTTCGGCGGTCAGAATCGCCGCCGCTCGCAAGCCCTCGGCTTCGAGGATCTGGGCGCGCTTGATCCGTTCGGCTTTCATCTGCCCGGACATGGCGGCCATCAGGTCGGCCGGTGGGCTGATGTCCTTGATCTCGATCCGCGTGATCTTGATGCCCCACGGCGCCGTGGCTTCATCGACGGTGCGCAGCAGTTTTTCATTGATACCGTCGCGTTGGCTCAGCATGGCATCCAGCTCCATGGATCCGAGCACCGTGCGAATATTGGTTTGCAGCAGGTTGCGGATGGCGTGTTCGAGGTTGTTGACCTCGTAGGCGGCCTGGGCCGTGTTGACCACTTGGAAGAAGCACACGGCGTCGATCTGAACCGTGGCGTTGTCGGCGGTGATGACTTCTTGGGGCGGGATGTCCAGCACGCTTTCCATGACGTTGATCTTGCGACCGATGCGATCCATCACGGGAATGATGATGTTCAGGCCGGGCTTGAGGGTGTTGGTGTAGCGGCCGAACCGCTCGACGGTCCATTGGTAGCCTTGGGGCACGACCTTGAACCCCATGAACAGGATGGCGACCACGAGGCCGATAAAAAGTAGAAGTACGCTACCGATTTGCATGACTATTCCCTGTGCGAATTTAATGGACCTGCGAAGCCCCCAGTGTAGGGCAAACAGCCATTATCTTTGCCATGGTCCTTTCCGGTTTGTTTGTGGGACCTTTCCGTTCCTTCGCCGGACGCTGCCTACTTCTGCTCGCTCTGCGGCGTTACCCGCAACACTTCCTCGACGGTGGTCAAGCCCG
Source organism: Pseudomonas sp. SWRI154 (assembly GCF_014268645.1). Lineage (NCBI taxonomy): Bacteria > Pseudomonadati > Pseudomonadota > Gammaproteobacteria > Pseudomonadales > Pseudomonadaceae > Pseudomonas > Pseudomonas sp. SWRI154. Next base: position 143,163 of record NZ_JABWQW010000014.1, on the reverse strand, counting down.
CCGCGACCTTTTGCGCCCCTGAAAGTCGCAGGCTGCGCATGCCTTCCTTGAATGCCTGGCGGCGCACGGCCAGCAGGTCGGTGTCGGGGTGGATCAAACCTTTGACGCTGTCCGTCAGCTGCATGATTTCGTACACCCCGGCGCGCCCGCGATAGCCGGTGTCGCGGCATTCCGAACAACCGACGGCTTGATGGGCGTTGGTGGGCAGGGGAGCCTGCCAGGGACGCGTCAGGGTTTGCCAGTCGTCTTCGTTCAGGGTCAAGGGCGCTTTGCAATGCGGGCACAAGGTGCGGACCAGACGCTGGGCCATGACCCCGAGCACCGTGGCCTTGATCAGGTAATGCGGCACGCCGAGCTCTAGCAGGCGGCTTATGGCACTCGGCGCATCGTTGGTGTGCAACGTCGATAGCACGAGGTGCCCGGTGAGTGCTGCCTGGATCGCCATTTCCGCGGTTTCGAGGTCACGAATCTCACCGATCATGATGATGTCCGGGTCTTGTCGCATCAGCGCGCGCACGCCCGCGGCAAAGGACAGCTCGATATTGTGCTGCACCTGCATCTGGTTGAAGGACGACTCGACCATTTCAATCGGATCTTCGATGGTGCAGAGGTTCACCTCCGGCGTCGCCAGTTTCTTCAGCGTGGTGTAGAGAGTGGTGGTCTTGCCGGACCCGGTGGGGCCCGTTACCAGGATGATGCCGTTGGGCTGGCGGGTCATGTCCTGCCAGCGCCGCAGGTCGTCGGCGGAAAAGCCCAGTTGGTCGAAATCCTTGAGCAGCACTTCCGGATCGAAAATCCGCATGACCATTTTCTCGCCGAACGCCGTCGGCAGGGTTGACAACCGCAACTCCACTTCACCGCCATCCGGGGTCTTGGTCTTGACACGGCCGTCCTGCGGCTTGCGTTTTTCAGCGACGTTCATTCGGCCCAGGCTCTTGAGTCGACTGATGATCGCCATCGTCACCTGTGGCGGGAATTGATAGACAGTGTGCAGCACCCCGTCGATGCGGAAGCGCACGGTGCCTTGCTCGCGGCGCGGTTCGATGTGGATATCGCTGGCGCGTTGCTGGAAGGCGTACTGGAACAGCCAGTCGACGATATTGACGATATGCGCGTCGTTGGCGTCCGGCTCCTGATCGCTGGCGCCCAGGTTGAGCAATTGTTCGAAATTGCTCAGGTTGCTTGGTTGCTGGTCGACCGTGGTGGCGCCGCTGACCGATTTGGCCAGGCGATAGAACTCCACGCTCAGGCGCTGGATATCCACCGGATTGGCGACCACCCGCTTGACCGGCAGCTTGAGCACGTGGGTCAGGTCCGATTCCCAACTGCTGACATAGGGCTGGGCACTGGCGACGGTGACGGCGTCGCGATCGACCGCCACGGCGAGGATCTTGTGACGCTGCGCAAAAGCATAGGACATCAGCGGCGTAACGGCCGCCACGTTGATCTTCAACGGGTCGATGCGCATGTAGGGCTGGTCAGCCTGCTGGGCCAGCCACAGGGTCAGGTTTTCCAGGTCCAGGCGCTTACCGGGGCGACTGAGGTCGTCGAGGTGCTGGTTGGCAATGAATTCCAACGGGTGCAACTGGCTGTTGGCGTTATGGCGCCGGCGGGCGTTAAGCGCCGTTTCGGCTGAATCCTGGCTGATGATGCCCTGGGCGACCAGTTGGCGCAGCAGATCGTTGAGGTCCAGCCAGCGATCCTGAGTGGCGTGTTTGGTGGACATGAGCGTTCGAGTTCCTATTGGACAATTGCAGCAAAGCCGCGAAGCAGACGCTTCGGCATTCCGGCTTGTTCTGCAAAAGAATAGTCCCGACCCTATGGACCGTTGGGCCACTACCCGACCAATGCGTTTCCAATTCTTGCCCGAAGCCCCTCAACCGACCGCTTGAACCGATCCGCCCCGCGCAATCTCGGCGTCTTGTACGTCCACCGAACAGATGCTGATTAAGTTACGCAATTTTTCAGCCAGCACTTGGGCACGGTGCCAGCTCAGGCCGCCCAGAAGAACTTCCATGGACAGCAAGTCGTCGTGACGCTGGATCTGCGCAGCCTCAAGCGTCAGGCCCTGCAAGGCAAACAGGTTTAGCACCCGGCACGGCAAGTCCGGTTCGGCTTCGCCCAGCAGCTGGAATTGAACGCGGCAATGCGCGTTGGCGGTGTGCCAGACATCGGCGCGGGTCGGGGCTGTTGCCACGGTTTCGAATGAGGGCATGTGCAATCTCCTGAAGTGCGGAAGAAATGTTTACATGCGCGGCGGGGTATTTCTTATCTAAGATACGTAAAATTCCTAAGAATACGAATTGACCAAGTCCATGATTGGATAATTACGGGTTTATCTATGCAAATTGAGCTGGACGCCTACGACCGCAGGATATTGGCGCTGCTGCAAGAGGATGCGTCGCTTTCCAGCGCACAGATCGCCGAGCAGGTAGGTTTGTCCCAATCACCTTGTTGGCGGCGGATTCAGCGGATGAAGGAGGAGGGGGTCATACGTGGGCAGGTGACGCTTCTGGATCGCAAGAAAATTGGCCTGAACACGCAGATTTTCGCCGAGATCAAGCTCAACGCCCATGGCCGCTCGAATTTCACCGAGTTCACCGAGGCGATCCGTGGCTTTCCCGAGGTGCTGGAATGCTACGTGCTGATGGGATCGGTGGATTTCCTGCTGAGAATTGTCACGGCGGATATCGAGGCCTATGAGCGATTCTTCTTCGAGAAACTGTCGATGGTGCCGGGGATTCAGGAAGTGAATTCGATCGTGGCGCTGTCGGAGATCAAATCGACGACGAGCTTGCCGGTTGTGCGCTGACCGGCCGTTTTTGTGGCGAGGCAAGCACGCTCCCTCGCCACAGTTTCAGCGCATCACAGGCGCAGCAAAGTCTTCCAGGCCCGATTCTGATACACCGCGATAGCCTGCTGCTTGCGCGCATCCAGGGTTTCGTCGGTGATTGGTTCGTTGGCCAGTTGCGCCAATTTGTTCAGTTCGCCATAGAGGCGGTCCATTTCCGGGATTTCCAACACTTGGCGAGCATGGTGAAGCCAGGCCTGGATGCGCTCGATGCGCGGCAACTGCTCCGCGAGGTCCTCCGGTTGCTGCTGGTAACGTTGCAGTTGCAGCGACGAGGCTTCCTCGCTCAGCAGGCGTGGCAGCCAGCTGGCCAGTTGCGCCGCGCCCTGGCGATCGCCACGGGTGTTGCGGCCGGTGGTCCAGCTACGGGCCAGCAGCCAGCGTGAAGCGTTCAGCGAAAAGAGGCCCCAACGTGGGTCTTGCAGCTCTTCGAGGAACTGCTCCGGCGCTGCCTTGCGCACGTCTTCGTCATCCAGCCCAGCCTGGACCAGCGGACGCCAATCTTCCAACAGCGCATCCAGGGCGACGCGCAAGTCGTGGGTCGATTGGCGCGGCGCGGTCTGGCCAAGGCTGCTGAGCAAGGCGCGCAGTTCGGCTAGGTTCTCCACCCAGTCCTGCAACAGTCGCCAATGGCCGTTGAAGCGATATTGCTCGGCCAGGCGCTGGCTGCTGCCGAGCAAGTGCCAGCTCAACGCGGCGAAGGCGTCGTCCAGCGGTGTCTCGCCGATCAGTTGCGGGGCAGGCAGGCTCAGGGCGTAACTGCTGGCGTCATGCAAACGATAGCCACGTTCGGCCTTGCTGATGTCGCAAGGCATCAAGGGCAGGGTTGCGGCCAGCTCGGCGGCCAGTTCCAGCAGGGCAGCCGGCTCGCCTTCGCGCAATTCCAGCTCCAGCTCGCAGATTTCTTCCTTTTGCTTGCCGACTACGACGTGACCCAGGTCCAACGCTGCTTCGATGACGACTTTGCTTTTGCCACGGCCCCAGGCGATCTCGGCGCGTTCGCGGACGAAATCCGTGGTGAAGATTGCCTTGAGGGTCTTCTTGTCCAGTTCGGCCAGCGCCTCTGGCCAGCATTCGCCTTCCAGCTTCTTGATGTCGAGCTTGGCCTTGGGCAGGTGCCAGTCGTATTCGTTACGCTCGGACAGGCCGGCGACGCTCTGGCCGCGGGTCTTGAGGGTCTGGATCACCTCTTCGCCGTCGCGACGCAGGCGCAGGGCGACTTTGGCCCGGGCCAGGTCACGCTCCGGCGTGTCGAAGTACTGGTTCATCAGTTCGTGGCGTTCCCAGCCACTCTTGTTGCGCTTTTTCAGCAGCGGATGCTCGCGCAGGGCTGCCAGGGTCTCGCGGCTGACGCGGAGTTTGATTTCGGTTTCTTTCTGCATGGCCGGAAAATCCAGGGATCAGGTGCGCAGCCGGGGGAAGGTGTGGCTGCCAAGGTCGTGCAGTGTACAGGACTCGTCCGTCGTCCGCGCCGCGACGGTTCCTTCCTGACTCCCGATGGTTCTATGATGGACGTCAAATTTGTATGCCCCGGAGCCAGCGATGCCTTTGCCATCCATGAAAGATCGGTTCGCTGCCCTGATCGCCGCGCCTTCGGTCAGCTGTACCCAGCCAGCCCTGGACCAGTCCAATGCTGCCGTGATCGAGCTGTTGGCGGGCTGGCTCACCGAGCTTGGGTTTTCCTGTGATATCCAGCAGGTCAGCCCCGGCAAGTTCAATCTCCTGGCCAGTTTCGGCACCGGCCCTGGCGGGTTGGTATTGGCCGGGCACAGCGACACGGTGCCGTTCGATGGCGCGCTGTGGCAGACCGATCCCTTGAAGCTCACCGAGGTCGATGGGCGTTGGGTGGGCCTGGGCAGTTGCGACATGAAGGGCTTCTTTGCCTTGGCCATCGAAGCGGTCAGGCCTTTGCTGGATCAACCGTTCAAGCAACCGTTGCTGATCCTTGCCACGTGCGACGAAGAAAGCTCCATGGCCGGCGCCCGTGCCCTGGCCGACGCAGGACGCCCGCTGGGGCGCGCGGCGGTGATCGGCGAGCCCACTGGCCTCAGGCCAATTCGCCTGCACAAGGGGGTGATGATGGAGCGCATCGACATCCTCGGGCGCAGCGGCCATTCCTCCGACCCGAGCCTGGGCCATAGCGCCCTCGAAGCGATGCACGACGCCATGGGCGAGCTGCGCGGTTTGCGCCTGCAATGGCAGCGGGAATTCCGTAATCCTCAGTTCAGCGTGCCACAGCCGACCCTGAATTTCGGCTGCATCCATGGCGGCGACAACCCCAATCGGATCTGCGGCCAGTGCTCCATGGAATTCGACCTGCGGCCCCTGCCGGGCATGGACCCGCAAGTGCTGCGGGCGGCGATCCAGCAGAAGCTCGATCCGATTGCCGAGCGTCACAAGGTCAGGATCGACTATGCGCCGCTGTTCCCCGAAGTGCCGCCATTCGAGCAGGCCGAGGATGCGGAATTGGTCCGGGTCGCCGAACGGCTCACCGGTTATCGCGCCGAAGCAGTGGCATTCGGTACCGAAGCGCCTTATCTTCAGCGTCTTGGTTGCGAAACCCTGGTGTTGGGCCCTGGCGATATTGCCTGTGCCCATCAGCCTGGCGAGTACCTTGAAATGTCACGTTTGCAACCTACCGTACTATTGTTGCGCCAGTTGATCGGGCATTACTGCCTGACGCCGGTCACCGCCGATTAAATTGCCCGCCTGCGGGCCCGTATTTCATCTCATGAGGAGAGCGCGCGTGTCGCCAAGCCTGTTCCGACGATAACCACCAGCCCGCTGTGCGTTCCGCTTCGTCTTTATTTCGGCTGTTATTTATTACAGGCCCAGGTTCATGCCCGAATACGTCAATTGGCTTCGTCACGCTTCGCCCTATATCAATGCCCACCGCGATTGCACCTTCATCGTCATGCTGCCCGGCGATGGGGTGGAGCATCCCAACTTCGGCAACATTGTCCATGACCTGGTGCTGCTGCACAGCCTCGGCGTACGCCTGGTGCTGGTTCATGGTTCGCGCCCGCAGATCGAAGCCCGCCTCGCTGCGCGGGGCCTGACGCCGCATTATCATCACGGCATGCGCATCACCGATGCCGCGACGCTGGAGTGCGTCATAGACGCAGTCGGGCAGTTGCGCATTGCCATCGAGGCGCGCTTGTCCATGGACATGGCGTCCTCGCCGATGCAGGGTTCGCGGCTGCGGGTCGCCAGCGGCAACCTGGTCACCGCGCGGCCGATCGGCGTGCTTGAAGGGGTGGATTATCACCACACCGGCGAGGTGCGTCGGGTCGACCGCAAGGGCATCAATCGCCTGCTGGACGAGCGCTCCATCGTGCTGCTGTCGCCGTTGGGCTATTCGCCCACCGGCGAAATTTTCAATCTGGCCTGCGAAGACGTCGCCACCCGGGCGGCCATTGATCTGGCGGCCGACAAGCTGCTGCTGTTCGGTGCTGAACAGGGATTGATTGGCGAAGATGGGCGACTGGTTCGCGAGTTACGCCCGCAGCAGGTCCCGGCCCACATGCAGCGCCTGGGCAGCGACTATCAGGCCGAACTGCTGGATGCCGCCGCCCAGGCTTGCCGTGGCGGTGTCGCGCGCAGCCATATCGTCAGTTATGCCGAAAACGGCGCGTTGCTGGCGGAGTTGTTCACCCGCGACGGCAGCGGCACGCTGGTCGCCCAAGAGCAATTTGAAGTGGTGCGCGAAGCGGCCATCGAGGACGTCGGCGGCTTGCTCGACCTGATCAGCCCGCTGGAGGAGCAAGGAATCCTGGTGCGTCGCTCCCGCGAGGTGCTGGAGCGTGAAATCGAACAGTTCAGCGTGGTCGAGCGCGAAGGCATGATCATCGCCTGCGCGGCCCTGTACCAGATCGCCGATTCGGACGCCGGGGAGTTGGCTTGCCTGGCGGTGAACCCGGAATACCGCCACGGTGGCCGGGGCGATGAATTGCTGGAGCGGATCGAAACCCGGGCCCGTGCCCAGGGGCTCAAGACCCTGTTCGTACTCACGACCCGAACCGCCCACTGGTTCCGTGAGCGGGGCTTTGAACCCAGTAGCGTCGAGCGCCTGCCAGCGGCGCGAGCGTCGCTTTACAACTACCAGCGCAACTCGAAAATCTTCGAAAAAACCCTGTAGCCGATCGTCCCAAACTTGCGCGCGGCCGCGATCTTCTTGATTTCAGACAATGAGCAGCTAGTCTGGAACACGTCAAGATCGCGGCATGCCGAGCCGTCGTGATCCTGATCGACGCCATTGGAGGCGTCGGAGCCTATCTCGCCGCCCAGGATTCGCGGACCTCGCAAATGCCCGATAAAACACCATTCAGTAATCCTCGACGTCGCCGATAAGCCTTGTCACGGCTTGATGACGCTTTGATGGCATCCATATGTCGAAACGAGCTGAAAATTGTCGAAACAATTCTTTTTGGATTTATAAAGAATCCATTATTCTTCGGGCCGGTGTCGCGGGGTTAGACCATGGTCGTAGTCCGAAAGGGTTACGGTTGACTTGCCAGTCACGGTCTGGCGCTAATCGCGCATCCGCGGATTCCGGGCGTTCGAACCGGAACCAACGACACACAAGAATTAGAAAACGAGAGGAGCGAAACATGAAGAAGTCCACCTTGGCCATGGCAGTGGCCGTTGGGGTTTTGGCGCAGCAAGCAGGCGCCGCCGGTTTTATCGAAGACAGCAAGGCGTCTGTCAGTTCTCGCACCATGTATTTTGACAATGACAACCACGAAACCGGTGCCAGTGACCAGCGTGAGGCGGCCACGGGCCTGAAGTTCGATTACAAATCCGGCTTCACCCAAGGTGTCGTTGGTTTTGGTATCGACGCCCAGGCAATGGTCGGTCTTCACCTCGATGGTGGTAAAGGCCAGCACCCGGACAACAACTCGTTTTCGCCAAGCGACTCTGACGGATCTGCGGAACACAGCTGGAGCCGTGGGTCGGCCAACGTGAAGGCGCTGTTCTCCAAGACAGAGGCTCACCTGGGTGGCGCACTGCAGCCTAACCTGCCGATCCTGGTCGCCAACGATGGCCGTCTGCTGCCGCAAACCTTCGAAGGTGGCACGATCACCTCCAAGGATCTGGACAACGTGACGTTCAACGCCGGTCAACTGGAGCGCGCCGTGGGCCGTGCCGGTACCAACAGCACCGGCCTGGCCGTGAGCGGCGGTACCGAGGACAGCAACCAGTTCCGTTATGCCGGTGCTGATTGGAAGGTCACCAAGGACCTGACCCTGCAGTACTACTACGCCAACCTGCAGGATTACTACAAGCAGCACTTCCTGGGCGCGGTACATGTATTCCCGATCACCGAAGGCCAGTCGTTCAAGACTGACCTGCGTTACTTCGACAGCAGCTCGGATGGCCGCAACGGCGACGCAGGCTATCAGTTCGACAACAACGGTGGTTACGCCAAGAATCCGGGCGAGGTCGACAACAAGACTTGGAGCGCCATGTTCACCTATTCCCTGGGTGGCAGTGCCTTCATGTTGGGTCACCAGCAAGTCGGTGATGACGGCGGTTTCGTCTACATGGGGCAGGGCAGCCTGCTCAATGACAGCGGTCGCAACGAAGGCGCCGGCGGTTCAAGCTTCTACCTGTTCACCGATAGCATGATCCATCAGTTCGTCCGTGCAGGTGAGAACACCACGTTTGGTCAATACTCCTACGACTTCACTGGTCTCGGCGTTCCGGGTCTTAAGGCTGCAGTTGCATACTTGCGTGGCGATGACATCAAGTCCCGTACCGCAGGTGGCAGCGACTCGTCCGAGTGGGAACGCGACATGCGCTTGGACTACGTCGTCCAGCAAGGTGCTCTGAAAGGTTTCGGCACCACTCTGCGTCACGGCTCTTATCGCGGTACCGGTAACGGTTCCGGCGCTGACCGTGACCAGACCCGCCTGATCTTCAACTACACTTACAACTTCCTGTAAGACGTAGCGAAGTAAAAAAGCCCCGCCCGGCATCACGCCGGGCGGGGCTTTTGCATTTTTGGCTCAGCGAGCCGGATAGAGCCTTATCCCTCGGACTGCGTCGCGTCCTTGCGCAAGATGAACGCGCTGAACCCCAGGAAATCGTCCAAGTGCCCGGTAATGATCGCGACCAGGATCGGCAGTTGCAGGGCTTGGTAGTCATGCACCGCGATGTTTCTGAATCCCACCATGTTCTTCAGGTTTTTCACCAGACCTTCTTCGACCCAGCCGCCTTGGAAAAGCACTTCGAACACATCCCTGGCGCTTTGTGGGACACCCAGTCGCTCACGGCGAATCAAATGTTGCCCCATGTCCAATGCCGCTTCACATGCACGCTGGATGTTCAGGACCGCCGAGTCCTGGCGAGTGAAATCGGTGGCGAAGGTGGCGGGATCTTTCTCGTATTCTTCCCGCACCCTGGCGACGCAACGCTCGATGCTCGCTGCCTTGTTGATCAGTACGTCATCGGCCATACACGCTGCCTTCTTCCTGAATATCCTTGAGCAAGCCTGCCCGAGCCTCGTCGAAGGTGGTTTTTTCGCTGAGGATAAAGCTTTCGAACAACCCAGCCTGCACATCGCGGGCCCAAAGTCTCTGACCTCGGGTAACAATCTGGTATTGCATGACGGTCGTCGCAGCCCTTAGATCAATCAGATCAACCGGCCTGCCCGCTATATCGGCCAAGTCCCCTGAAAGCTGCCATAACGACACAGGGTCGATCTCGCCGGACACGAGCACGGCCAAATCCACATCACTCTCAGGGCCGGCGGTCCCATGGGCATGACTGCCGAACAGGTACACAGCCAGTAAGCCAGACAAGTGTTTTTGCAAATGGGTCAGCAAGGCTTGAGTGTTCATGCCGCCTATCCTAGCCGCTCGCCCTGAAACCACGTCAACAATTTCCGTACTATGGCTACAAAACAAAAAAAACCGCCCGGCAACACGCCGGGCGGGGCTTTTGCGTTTCGGGTCTGGCCCACCCCTGTAGCCTTCCCCGAACTTTCTCCTCTTTTCAGCAACTCGAGGCCTTCTCGAACCTCGGAGTGATCTTCGACTGCTATGCGCAATCGCGCCAGTGAACAGTTTTTTATATTCACTAAGAGTATAAATAAATGGGTATTCATTCTTTTTCAAAAAATCAAAACCGGTGCACAGTTGGGCTCACAAAACCAACCAGGAGCCGAACCATGAGCCTCAGACTTGGCGACATCGCCCCCGATTTCGAACAGGATTCCAGTGCCGGCAATATTCGCTTCCACGAATGGCTTGGCGACAGCTGGGGTGTGCTGTTTTCCCATCCGGCGGACTTCACGCCGGTGTGCACCACCGAGCTGGGCCTGACCGCCAAGCTCAAGGACGAATTCGCCAAGCGTGGGGTCAAGGCCATTGCCCTCTCGGTAGACCCGGTGGACTCGCACCACAAGTGGATTGAGGACATCAACGAAACTCAGAATGCCGTGGTCAATTTCCCGATCCTGGCCGATGCCGACCGCAAGGTGTCGGACCTGTACGACCTGATCCACCCCAACGCCAGCGACACGTTGACCGTGCGTTCGTTGTTCGTGATCGACCCGAACAAGAAAATTCGGCTGACTATCACCTACCCGGCCAGCACCGGCCGCAACTTCAATGAAATCCTGCGCGTGATCGACTCCTTGCAACTGACTGACAACTACAAGGTTGCCACGCCGGCGAACTGGCAGGACGGCGACGAAGTGGTAATCGTGCCGTCGCTCAAGGATGAAGACGAACTCAAGCAACGCTTTCCCAAGGGCTATCGCGCTGTGAAACCCTACCTGCGCCTGACCCCGCAACCCAATCGCTGACGCAACACTTGAACCCGAAATGATCAGTACCTGTGCACCAAGGGTTTTTGGCCGTTTCGACGGCCTTTTTTATTGCGCCAAGGAAGTGAATCGCATATCTCTTAATTGCATAACCAAATGAATAAATATGATTTAAAGATATATCAATCCGCTGTTATGGTTTGCCCCATACAGCGAGATCGCCCACCGCGAATCGCAAGTGAGATTTAAGGAAGGATTGGCATGTTGGTTGTCTCGCTCGGTGGCAGTCCTAGCCAGCGCTCCCGTTCAGGCGTGCTGTTGGAGCGCTCGCAACGTTGGTTGCAGCAGCAGGGTGTGGAAGTGGTGAGCTACCAGGTGCGGGATTTTCCGGCCGAAGATTTGCTCCACGCCCGCTTCGACAGCCCCAAGGTGGTGGACCTGCTCGCCCAGATCGAAAACGCCGATGGGCTGTTGATCGCAACGCCGGTTTACAAGGCATCTTTTTCCGGCGCATTGAAGACGGTGCTGGACCTTCTGCCAGAACGGGCCCTGGCCCATAAAGTGGTATTGCCCATGGCCACGGGCGGTAGCATCGCCCACATGCTGGCGGTTGATTACGCCCTCAAGCCGGTGTTGTCAGCGCTCAAGGCCCAGGAGATGCTTCACGGGATTTTTGCCGAAGACAGTCAGATCGCTTACGGCGAAGGCAGTGCCCAGGCGCAATTGGCCCCGGCCCTGCAACAGCGCTTGGATGAGGCACTGGAACAGTTTTTCAGCGCCATGGCCCGTCGGCCCAGGCCGTTGGACCCGCATGTATTGAATGAACGTTTGCTGAGTGCTCGCTGGAGCATTTAAACCCGAAACACCACTGATTCAACTCACCTTACTCAGCCGTCAACGGCCAAGCAGGTGCAGCCAAAACCCCACAGCAAAAAGGAGAGGCGCCATGCGCACTGTCATTTTGCGTCGCGGGCTGGTCGCTCTGTTTGCTGCGGCTGTGTCCTTCGGCGCCATCACCCAGGCTCAAGCCGAAACCTTGCGGATCGGTTACCAGAAGTACGGCACGCTGGTGCTGCTCAAGGCCAAGGGCACGTTGGAAAAACGCCTCGCGGCCCAAGGCGTAGATGTGCAATGGACCGAGTTCCCCGGCGGCCCGCAGCTGCTTGAAGGCTTGAACGTCGGCTCCATCGATTTTGGCGTGACCGGTGAAACCCCGCCGGTGTTCGCCCAGGCCGCGGGCGCCGACCTGCTCTATGTCGCTTACGAGCCCCCGGCGCCAAACAGCGAGGCGATCCTGGTGCCAAAGGGTTCGCCCATCCAGTCGGTGCAGGACCTCAAAGGCAAGAAAGTCGCGCTGAACAAAGGCTCCAACGTGCATTACCTGCTGGTTCGTGCACTCGAAGATGCCGGCCTCAAGTACACCGATATCCAGACGGTTTTCCTGCCACCCGCCGACGCCCGTGCCGCGTTCGAACGCGGCAGCGTGGACGCTTGGGTCATCTGGGATCCGTACCAGGCTGCCGCCGAACAACAGCTGCAAGCGCGCACCCTGCGCGACGGCAAGGGTATCGTCGACAACCACCAGTTCTACCTGGCCACCAAACCCTATGCGCAAAAAAATCCCCAGGTGATCACGACGCTGGTGGAAGAAGTGCGCGCGGTGGGGGAGTGGTCCAAGGCCAATCCTGAAGAGGTGACCCAGCAAGTCTCGCCGCTGCTCGGCCTGCCTGCCGACATCACGCTCACTTCCGTCAAGCGCCAAGGCTACGGGGCGCTGTTTCTCACGCCGGAAGTGGTCGCGGCGCAACAGAAAATCGCCGACAGCTTCTACCAGCTCAAATTGATTCCCAAGCCCTTGAGCATCAAGGACGTGATCTGGACGCCGCCGGCGGCCGTTGCGAACGCGCAGTAATTCGATCCCTTAGGAGACCACTCCATGAGCCTCAATATTTTCTGGTTCCTGCCCACCCACGGCGATGGCCATTACCTTGGCACCGCTGAAGGCGCTCGCGCTGTTGATCACGGTTATCTGCAACAAATCGCCCAAGCGGCGGATCGGCTGGGTTTCGGCGGAGTATTGATCCCCACTGGTCGTTCCTGCGAAGACTCCTGGCTGGTGGCCGCTTCGTTGATCCCCGTGACCCAGCGGCTGAAATTCCTCGTTGCCCTGCGCCCCGGGATCATTTCCCCGACGGTAGCGGCGCGGCAGGCCGCGACCCTCGACCGATTGTCCGGCGGGCGGGCGCTGTTCAACCTGGTCACCGGTGGCGACCCGGACGAGCTGGCCGGCGATGGGCTGTTCCTTGATCACGAACAACGCTATCAGGCGTCCGTGGAATTCACCCGCATCTGGCGCCGGGTGCTCGAAGGCGAGACCGTGGACTACGACGGTGAGCACATCAGTGTGAAGGGCGCCAAATTGCTCTATCCGCCGATCCAGCAACCGCGTCCGCCGCTGTATTTTGGCGGCTCGTCCGAAGCCGCCCAGGACCTGGCCGCCGAGCAAGTGGAAATGGTCCTGACCTGGGGCGAGCCGCCGGCCGCTGTCGCGGAGAAGATTGCCCAGGTGCGAGCCAAGGCCGCGAAGCTGGGGCGCACCGTGCGCTTCGGCATCCGCCTGCATGTGATCGTGCGGGAAACCAACGCCGAAGCCTGGCGAGCGGCCGACCGGTTGATTTCCCATCTGGACGACGAAACCATCGCCCGCGCCCAGGCCTCCTTGGCGCGTTTCGACTCGGTGGGTCAGCAGCGCATGGCCGCCCTGCACGGTGGTCGGCGCGATAATCTGGAGGTCAGTCCCAACCTGTGGGCCGGCGTCGGCCTGGTTCGCGGCGGTGCCGGCACGGCGCTGGTGGGCGATGGCCCGACCGTGGCCGCGCGGGTCAAGGAGTACGCGGAGCTGGGCATCGACACCTTCATCTTCTCTGGTTATCCACATCTGGAAGAATCCTATCGGGTGGCGGAGCTGCTGTTTCCGCACCTGGACGTCGAGCGTCCCGAGCTGCCGAAGAGCCAGGGCTACGTGAGCCCGTTCGGTGAAATGGTCGCCAACGACATCCTGCCCAAAGCCGCGTCCCAGAGCTGAGGCGGCCATGAAGAAAATCATCCACAACCTCGCGCCCTGGGTGGTGCCGCTACTGTTGCTGGCGGTGTGGCAATTGTCGGTATCGGCGGGCTGGTTATCCACGCGAATCCTGCCGGCGCCGTCAGCGGTGATCGAAGCCGGAGTGAGCCTGGTGCGCAGCGGCGAAATCTGGACGCACCTGGCAATCAGCGGCTGGCGAGCCGCAGTCGGATTTTTGATCGGCGGTGGCCTCGGCTTGGCGCTGGGCTTTATCACCGGCCTGTCGAAATGGGGCGAGCGACTGTTGGACAGCTCCGTGCAGATGGTCCGGAACGTCCCGCACCTGGCGCTGATTCCGCTGGTGATCCTGTGGTTCGGCATCGATGAGTCAGCGAAGATTTTCCTGGTCGCGCTGGGCACGCTGTTCCCCATCTACCTCAACACTTATCACGGCATCCGTAACGTCGATCCGGCACTGGTGGAGATGTCGCGCAGCTATGGCTTGTCCGGCTTCAGTCTGTTTCGCCAAGTGATCCTGCCGGGCGCCTTGCCTTCGATCCTGGTGGGCGTGCGGTTTGCCCTGGGTTTCATGTGGCTGACGCTGATCGTGGCGGAAACCATCTCGGCGAGTTCCGGCATCGGTTACCTGGCGATGAACGCTCGGGAATTCCTGCAGACCGATGTGGTGGTGCTGGCGATTCTTCTGTACGCCGTACTCGGCAAATTGGCCGACCTTGCCGCCCGTGGCCTCGAACGGGTCTGGCTGCGCTGGCACCCGGCGTACCAAGTGAACAAGGGAGGTGTCGCATGACCGCCCAACAACCGCCGCGCCTGCTGCGGGGTATTCCGCTGGCGGTGCGCAATCTGCAAAAGACGTTTGGCTCGCGCCAAGTGCTGCGTGACATTGATTTGCACGTTCCGGCTGGGCAGTTCGTCGCGGTGGTCGGTCGCAGCGGCTGCGGCAAGAGTACGTTGCTGCGATTGCTGGCAGGCCTCGATCAACCATCGGGCGGCCAGCTGTTGGCCGGTTCGGCGTCGCTGGATGCTGCACGGCAGGACACGCGACTGATGTTCCAGGAGGCGCGTCTGCTGCCGTGGAAAAAGATCATCGATAACGTTGGCCTTGGGCTCAAAGGCAACTGGCGGCCGCAAGCCTTGCAGGCGCTGGAGGCCGTAGGGTTGGCTGATCGCGCCCATGAGTGGCCGGCGGCGTTGTCCGGCGGGCAGAAACAGCGGGTGGCCTTGGCCCGCGCGCTGATCCATCAACCGCGCCTGTTGCTGCTCGATGAGCCCTTGGGCGCGCTCGATGCGCTGACTCGGATCGAGATGCAGCAGTTGATCGAACGCCTGTGGCAGCAACACGGTTTCACCGTACTGCTGGTGACCCATGACGTCAGTGAAGCGGTGGCAATTGCCGACCGGGTGATCCTGATCGAAGACGGCCAGATCGGCCTCGACTTGGCCATTGACCTGCCACGTCCACGTGCTCGCGGCTCCCACCGGCTGGCGAGCCTGGAAACCGAAGTACTCAATCGAGTGTTGTCCTTGCCCGGCCAACCGCCGGAACCCGAACCCGTTTCACCCTTGCCCACGCAGTTGCGTTGGGCGCAATGAAGCAGCTTCAAGCGGCAAGCTACAAGCCGCAAGAAGAAGCGCGGTGCTTTTACTTGCAGCTTGTAGCTCGAAGCTTGCAGCTCATTTCGACCTCAGGAGAAATCACATGACTATCAAAGCCATCAACGTACGCAACCAGTTCAAAGGCACCATCAAGGAAATCGTCGAAGGCGATGTGTTGTCGGAGATCGACGTGCAGACCGCTTCGGGCATCGTTACCTCGGTCATCACCACCCGCTCGGTCAAAGAGTTGGAGCTGGCGATTGGCAGTGAGGTGATCGCCTTCGTCAAATCCACCGAGGTGTCTATCGCCAAGTTGTGAGCAATGCTTCACCCACAGCCCCGGACGGCGTGAGCCCTTCGGGGCTTTATTACACATTAGTTTAATTGTGCAGGGATGAGCTTCAATATTGCTTTATCGCAGCCAGCCTTTACGTTTGATATATATGAGTGGGAGAACCGCAGCCGAGAGTGTCAGTCCCATCGAGTAGACGAATCCGTGTTCCCACGAAAGTTCTGGCATCACCGCAAAGTTCATGCCGTAGAACGTGCCAACCAAGGTGGGCGGCAGGAAAACGGCGGTAATAATGGTGAATACCTTGACGATCTGGTTCTGTTTTATGTTGAGGATGTTCGTCACGGATTTTTGCAAGTATTGGACTTTTTGGTGTTCGAAGTAGGCATGTTCCTTGACCCCGGCGACATCGAAAGCGAGCTCATTCACCAGACCCTGCAAATCGGCTTCGTTGGTGCTGTCTATCTCGCTGCTTAGATATCGCACTGTCCGCGCAAGGGATAGTTGTGTCTCAATGCAAAGAGCAATCAGCTCTTCCTTGGCGTTGAGTGCACGCATCGTTTCGATCAAGTCTGGTACTCCCAGTTCCATGCCGTTGGCGTTATAGCCATCAGATATTTCGGAAATATCTTCGGCCCTCTTTTCCAACTCTTCGGCAATTTGGTCGACCAGTTCGTCAGCACGGTCATTGGCTATTTGCAGCAGTGATCGCATTATAGCTTTCGGGCTTTGCCCATTGGCAGGTTTACGGCGCAAGCGTTGTAGGGCTATATCAAAGGATTGAAAGTTCGCGTCGTCGCAAATAATCGCGACCAACTGCTCGCCCAGGGCGAAAGTCACGCCTCCAAAATGTGGAGCCCCGTTGTCATCCAGTGCAAGCAATCTCGAGCGCATATATAGAAACTGCCCATCCTCAACGACATTGCTATTTTTCTTGGCGGTTTCAATACCAAAACGTTGTTGCAAAATCGTCCCCTCTTCGACTGTTGGTGTATGTACTTCAAGCCAAACCAGGTTGTGGTCTTGCCCGGGCTCAGGCAGCCCTTGGACAATAGAAAAACATTCTTGATTTTTGATAATGCTGCGGATCATGTCTAGTTACCTCGTGGGCGGGTCTTACAAGCAATACTCTATTTGGATGCTGGGTTGAGTTCGCTATGGGAGGGCGAGGTTGATGATGTTGTGGTTTCTTGATCAGGCGGTTGCATGTAATGCACCGATATCATGGTGATTGCGATCAGCAGGTACAAAGCAACCACCGCAATGATTACTTCGTTCTCAAGGCTGTTATGGTTTGACGCCTTCTTTTTCATGGCAAGCTCCTGGGGTCGTCTCTACGAAAGGGCAAAGAAGAAATAGCGGAGAGCGAGTCATGGCCTCTCCGATGAATGCAAAACGGAACATATGTAATTGGCAGCGCAATTATTCGTCTTGTAAATTGCTATTGAGCAACTGCCAGCGTACGGAGCTCACGCCTTTCTCCAGGCTCACCCGACTAGCCAGTTGTTCCAGTTGGGCTGGGCTCGCGGGCGTGCCAACAAGTTCTGCGCGCACTTCGAGTTTGTCCGGGTTGGCCAAGTCTTCGCTGTGCAGTGATTGCAGGCGTAGTGCGCTTCCGCTCAAACCGTGAAGGACCAATGTGCGTACATGCACTTCATCCTCGGCCCGGCAGACAATGTTGAAGGTAAAGCGCTGATCAACTTCCACGGCTGCCGCGGCGCCCTGACGATTGATACGCTGAGCAGCTTCGCGCAGCAGGATGTTGGCGCAGAGCACTACCAAGGTGCCTATGGCGGCTTCCAACATATGTCCCATGCCCGACAATATGCCTATCGCAGCGGAGCACCAGAGTGTGGCAGCGGTATTAAGACCGCGGACATTGAGACCTTCGCGCATGATCACACCGGCGCCCAGAAAACCGATGCCGGAAACGACTTGAGCAGCGATCCGTGCGGCGCCCGAGCTATCGCCGTTGGAGGTCAGCAGCGACACCATGACGAACAAGGCTGCGCCGGTCGAAACCAGGGCGTTGGTGCGCAGTCCGGCCAGGCGTTGGCGAAGTTGACGTTCGGCGCCAACCAGGGCGCCTAGAGCGAGCGCGACGGTCACGCGCAGGAAAAAAATCTTCCAATCCATATTTCACTTCCATTCCGACAATTGTTCGCATGGCGAACAGCGTTATAGGGGATGGATCGCGCAGGCATGAGCGAAAACCACAGATGCGCTAAGCACTTACGTGCGGGCACTGAGGGGAACTCATAGGGGAAGGAGGTTCGAATCCCGGATCGGGAGCGAAATACCACTATCCGCCGTAAGACGGCAGGAAAGTGGCAGAGAGGGACTCTGCTGGACTAGCTTGCCGCTTTAGCCTGTCGGGATCGACTGGGGTAACTGTCCAAGACTGGACTCCTGTGTGGACTAAAAAGCGGAGCGAAAGTAAGTTTTTTACAGGTTGAAGTCAAACAACGGCTGGAGACATTTTGTTTCAGGCTACTTCGGTATCGTTACATCGGTCACTGATTTAGGCGGCCTGAACAACGCGCTTTGTTGGGGTTGGAAGGGGGGGCTGCTGCGCCCGAGGCGTCGGATCGATGAAGTGGGAGCAAGCTCCCTCGCTATGGATCAGAGGGCTTCGCGCTTGGGTAGATACGGTGGCAGATACAGCCCCAGGTACGCATCGAACACGCGCATGCCTTCCTCGGCCATGCGCGGGGTGATCTGCCCGTGTTGCTGCACCGAGCGGGCATAGACGCGGTCGCCCAATTCCATCGCCAAGGCGAACACATCGACGTCGTCGGGCAGGGCCGGCAACGCGAAGTGGCGGTCGAAAAGCTTATGCATCAAGTCGCTCAGCTCGAGATCGTGCTGACGGTCGGCCTGGGTGACTTCGGTCAGGCCGTGCTGGGCCAGGATCAACTGCCGCGCGGCGGCGTCGTCGCTGTAGATCATCAGCATCCGTTGTTCCACCAGCCGCGACAGGTCGTGCCAGTGGTTCAGCGCGGCGTGGTCGATCGGCGCTTGCAGGCAGGCGCGGAAGGCCGCGTGTACATCGGCGGTCAGGGCTTCGAGCAGGGCCGGGACGCTGGCGAAGAAGTGATACACGGAGGAGGGCGGGATCCCGGCGCGCTCGGCGACGCTGTAGATCGACAGGCTGGCCACGCCTTCGGCGGCGAGCAGCGCACGGGCGGCGTCGAGAATCGAGTCGATCCGGGCCTGGCTGCGGGCGCGAGGTTTGCGTGGGGTGGCGATGCGCGTCATGGAGGTCTCCTGCGGGGCTGCCGGGCATTGTACGCAGAGCGCGCGGATGGTCCATATGTTGTGCTGAAAGGATTATTTGTGGCTAGGGAGCTTGCTCCCGCTCGATTGCGCAGCAATCGCAAAAAGCCGGGGCCGCTGCGCAGCCCAGCGGGAGCAAGCTCCCTCGCCACGGGAACGGCAAAAAAAACGCCGCAGTCCTGGAGGCCTGCGGCGTTTTTTCTACTGCAACCACTTACACGGTATGCAAGTACCAGTTGTACTCAAGGTCGGAGATGGAGTGTTCGAATTCCTCCAGCTCGCTTTCCTTGCAGGCCACGAAGATATCGATGTATTTCGGATCGATGTACCTGGCCATGACTTCGCTGTCGTCCAGCTCGCGCAGGGCATCGCGCAAGTTGTTCGGCAGGCTTTGCTCGTTCTGCTCGTAGCTGTTGCCTTCCACCGGCGCGCCGGGCTCGATCTTGTTGACCAGGCCATGGTGCACGCCCGCCAATACCGCGGCCATCAGCAGATAAGGGTTGGCGTCGGCGCCGGCGACACGGTGTTCCAGGCGCACGGCATCGGAGGAACCGGTGGGTACGCGCAGGGCCACGGTGCGGTTGTCCAGGCCCCAGGTCGGCGAGTTCGGCACATAGAACTGTGCTCCGAAACGACGGTAGGAGTTGACGTTCGGGCAGAGGAAAGCCATCTGCGCGGGCAGGGTCTCGAGCACACCGCCGATCGCGTGACGCAGCGCGGCGTTCTGCTCGGGATCCTCGCTGGCAAAGATATTGTTGCCTTCTTTGTCCAGGATCGAGATGTGGACGTGCAGGCCGTTGCCCGCCTGGCCCGGATACGGCTTGGCCATGAAGGTGGTGTCCATTTCATGGTCGTAGGCGATGTTCTTGATCAGGCGCTTGAGCAGGACTGCGTAGTCGCAGGCCTTGATCGGGTCGGCGACGTGGTGCAGGTTCACTTCGAACTGCGCCGGGGCACTTTCCTTGACGATGGCATCGGCGGGAATGCCTTGCTCCTTGGCACCTTCGAGAATGTCCTGGAGGCAATCGACGTATTCGTCGAGGTCGTCGATCAGGTAGACCTGGGTCGAATGTGGGCGTTTGCCGGAGATCGGCGAGCGAGGCGGTTGCGGACGGCCATTCACGTTCTCCTGGTCGATCAGGTAGAACTCCAGCTCGAACGCCGCGCAGATGGTCAGGCCCATCTCATCGAACTTGGTCACGACCTGGCGCAGCACTTCACGCGGGTCGGCGAAGAAAGGTTCGCCTTCGAGCTCGTGCATGGTCATCAACAGTTGCGCAGTCGGGCGCTTCTGCCAGGGCTCGTTGCACAGGGTGTCAGGGATTGGATAACAGATCCGGTCGGCATCGCCGATGTCCAGGCCCAGGCCGGTGCTTTCCACCGTAGAGCCATTGATATCCAGGGCAAATAAAGAGGCCGGCAGGTTGATGCCTTTCTCGTAAACCTTGTGGAGGCTGGTGCGTTCGATGCGCTTGCCGCGCACCACACCATTCATATCCGCAATCAGAAGGTCAACGTACAGAACCTCAGGATGTTCCTTAAGGAACGCGTTCGCTTCGTTAAGCTGAACGGCACGCGGGGGTACCGACATGATGCAACACCTTTGTTGTTAAAAATATCAATCATTGATTGCTTTGAAAGCCAGTCAACCCGAACGGCATGCCGAAGTCAAGCGGGGCCTTTTTTGCCCTAAAAAAGCACCAGCAGGGGTTTTTTGGGGCAATTTGGGGCGTTTTTTGCCCTTCAAGCGGCTTGCCGTCCGCAGGCTTGAGCGGGCCGTGTTGTATTTTTTACGGGGGTGTTGTGTAAAAAAATGAACAAGGCTAAGCTCGATTCAAACCCATAACAGCAATAATACCGGGGTGCTTCATGTCTCGCCTGCCGTTAATCGGCGTCACCACCTGTTCCAAGCAGATTGGTCTGCATGCGTATCACACCACCGGCGACAAATATGCCCGGGCCGTGGCAACGGCCGCCAAGGGCCTGCCCGTGCTGATCCCCTCAATGGCAGACCTGTTTTCACCGTCCGATATTCTGGACGCCCTGGACGGTATTCTCTTTACCGGCTCCCCTTCCAATGTAGAACCTTTTCACTATCAGGGCCCGGCCAGCGCGCCAGGCACTGCTCATGATCCTGCACGGGACGCCATCACCCTGCCGTTGATCCGTGCCGCTGTCGATGCGGGTGTTCCGGTGCTCGGCATCTGCCGCGGTTTCCAGGAAATGAACGTTGCCTTTGGCGGCAGCCTGCATCAGAAAGTTCATGAAGTCGGAACCTTTATCGATCATCGTGAAGACGACACCCAGCCAGTTGAGGTCCAGTATGGTCCTGCCCATGCTGTGCATATCCAGCCCGGCGGCGTTCTCGCGGGCCTGGGCTTGCCGCCGATGATCGACGTCAACTCGATCCACAGCCAGGGCATCGAACGTTTGGCCCCAGGGCTGCGGGCCGAAGCATTGGCGCCGGATGGCCTGATCGAGGCGCTCTCGGTTGCACAAGGCAAGACTTTTGCTTTGGGTGTGCAATGGCATCCTGAATGGGCGGTAGGCGCTAATCCGTACTACCTTGCGATTTTCCAGGCATTTGGCGATGCCTGCCGAGCAAGGGCAACACAACGCGACGCCGATGCGTCAAACAACGCCTGACTACTAATAGCAGCCAGGAAACTCACGCCTAGAGGCATTTATGAGTAACAACCTCGACCAGCTCACCGATTGGTTGAAAGACCACAAGATCACAGAAGTCGAATGCATGATTGGCGACCTCACCGGCATTACCCGGGGCAAGATCTCGCCGACCAACAAGTTCATTGCCGAAAAAGGCATGCGCCTGCCCGAGAGCGTTCTGCTCCAGACCGTGACGGGCGACTATGTCGAAGACGACATCTATTACGAACTGCTCGACCCGGCCGATATCGACATGATCTGTCGCCCGGATGAGAACGCCGTGTTCCTTGTGCCCTGGGCCATCGAGCCCACCGCCCAGGTCATCCATGACTCCTACGACAAGCAAGGCAACCCCATTGAGCTGTCACCGCGCAACGTGCTCAAGAAGGTGCTCAAGCTCTATGCGGACAAGGGCTGGCAGCCGATTGTCGCGCCGGAAATGGAGTTCTACCTGACCAAGCGCAGCGACGACCCCGATTTTCCTCTGCAACCGCCGATTGGCCGCTCCGGCCGACCGGAAACCGGTCGCCAGTCGTTCTCCATCGAAGCCGCCAACGAATTCGACCCGCTGTTCGAAGACGTCTACGACTGGTGCGAGTTGCAGGAACTTGACCTCGACACCCTGATTCACGAGGACGGCACCGCGCAGATGGAAATCAACTTCCGTCACGGCGACGCGCTGTCCCTGGCCGACCAGATCCTGGTGTTCAAGCGCACCATGCGCGAAGCGGCGCTCAAGCACGACGTGGCCGCCACCTTCATGGCCAAGCCCATGACCGGCGAGCCGGGCAGCGCCATGCACCTGCACCAGAGCATCATCGACAAGGACACTGGCAAGAACGTCTTTTCCAATGAAGACGGAACCATGAGCGAACTGTTCCTGAACCACATCGGTGGCTTGCAGAAGTTCATCCCCGAGCTGTTGCCGCTGTTCGCGCCGAACGTCAATTCGTTCCGCCGCTTCCTGCCCGACACCTCGGCGCCGGTGAACGTGGAATGGGGTGAAGAGAACCGCACCGTGGGCCTGCGCGTGCCGGATGCCGGGCCGCAGAACCGTCGGGTGGAAAACCGCTTGCCGGGCGCCGACGCCAACCCGTACCTGGCGATTGCCGCGAGCCTGCTGTGCGGCTACATCGGCATGGTCGAAGGCATCAACCCGAGCGCGCCGGTGGTGGGCCGCGGCTACGAGCGCCGCAACCTGCGCCTGCCGCTGACCATCGAAGATGCCTTGGAGCGCATGGAAAACAGCACCACCATCGAGAAGTACCTGGGCAAGAAATTCATCACGGGCTACGTCGCGGTCAAGCGGGCCGAGCATGAAAACTTCAAGCGCGTCATCAGTTCGTGGGAGCGGGAATTCCTGCTCTTTGCCGTCTGATGCGCCGGGCGGGGCTGCCATGGGCCCCGCCCCAATGGAATAAAAGGAGAATTCGCATGACCCGCAACAATCCGCAAACCCGTGAATGGCAGGCCCTGAGCAGCGAGCATCACCTGGCACCGTTCAGCGACTTCAAGCAGCTCAAAGAGAAAGGCCCGCGCATCATCACCCACGCCAAGGGCGTGTATCTCTGGGACAGCGAAGGCAACAAGATTCTTGACGGCATGGCCGGCCTCTGGTGCGTGGCCGTCGGCTACGGTCGCGATGAACTGGCGGACGCCGCCAGCCAACAGATGCGCGAACTGCCCTATTACAACCTGTTTTTCCAGACCGCCCACCCGCCGGTACTGGAACTGTCGAAGGCCATCGCCGACATCGCCCCGGAAGGCATGAACCACGTGTTCTTCACCGGCTCCGGCTCCGAAGGCAACGACACCATGTTGCGCATGGTCCGCCACTACTGGGCGATCAAGGGCCAGCCGAACAAGAAAGTCATCATCAGCCGCAAGAATGGCTATCACGGCTCGACCGTGGCCGGCGCGAGCCTGGGCGGCATGACTTACATGCACGAGCAGGGCGACCTGCCGATCCCCGGCATCGTCCACATCGCCCAGCCATACTGGTTCGGCGAAGGTGGCGACATGAGCCCCGAAGCGTTCGGCATCTGGGCCGCCAACCAACTGGAAGAAAAGATCCTCGAGATCGGCGTGGACAATGTCGGCGCCTTTATTGCCGAGCCGATCCAGGGCGCCGGCGGCGTGATCGTTCCGCCGGACAGCTACTGGCCGCGCATGAAGGAAATCCTCGCCAAGTACGACATCCTGTTCGTGGCCGACGAAGTGATCTGTGGTTTCGGGCGCACCGGTGAGTGGTTCGGTACCGACCATTACGGGTTGAAACCGCACATGATGACCATCGCCAAGGGCCTGACCTCGGGATACATCCCCATGGGCGGCCTGATCGTTCGCGACGACGTGGTCGCGGTGCTCAACGAAGGCGGCGACTTCAACCACGGGTTCACCTACTCGGGTCACCCGGTGGCCGCGGCGGTGGCCTTGGAAAACATCCGCATCCTGCGCGACGAGAAGATCATCGAGCGCGTCCACAGCGAAACGGCACCCTATTTGCAGAAGCGTTTGCGGGAACTGAACGATCATCCGCTGGTAGGTGAAGTACGCGGCGTCGGTTTGCTGGGGGCGATCGAACTGGTCCAGGACAAGGCCACGCGCAAACGCTACGAAGGCAAGGGCGTGGGCATGATCTGCCGGCAGTTCTGCTTCGATAACGGGCTCATCATGCGCGCGGTGGGCGACACCATGATCATTGCTCCGCCGCTGGTGATCAGCAAGGCCGAGATCGATGAGCTGGTGGCCAAGGCGCGGCAATGCCTGGACCTGACCCTCAGTGCTTTGCAGGGCTAAGTGCTAGGCTCTGAGCGAGGTGCCGGCAAGGGCCTCGCCCAGCGTGAACAAAAGGCTGGGCTTGTGTTGAAAGCCTGGCCTGTAACTTGCCAGACTACCGGCTGTTCAAGTTGCCTGCGAGCTGGCTGCTGAACTGTGGCTAAGAAGAATAACTGGAGCACTTTTTCATGAAGGCATTAGGCATGAAGACATTAGGTATGAAGATAGCTGGCAAGACCCTCCTCGCCATGTCCCTGATGGGCGTGATGGCGGGCGCCGTCCAGGCGGAAGATAAAGTGCTGCACGTCTATAACTGGTCCGACTACATTGCGCCGGACACCGTCGCCAAGTTCGAGAAGGAAACGGGGATCAAAGTCGTCTACGACGTCTTCGACAGCAACGAGACGCTTGAGGCCAAGCTGCTGGCGGGCAAGTCCGGCTATGACGTAGTGGTGCCGTCGAACAATTTCCTGGCCAAGCAGATCAAGGCCGGCGTCTACCAGGAGCTGGACAAGTCCAAGCTGCCTAACTGGAAGAACCTCGACACTGACCTGCTCAAGGCCGTTGGCGATGCCAGCGACCAAGGCAACAAGCATGCCTTTCCCTACATGTGGGGCACCATCGGCATCGGTTACAACCCGGAGAAGGTCAAGGCTGCACTGGGTGTCGACAAGATCGATTCCTGGGACACCCTGCTCAAGCCCGAGAACATCGCCAAGCTCAAGGGCTGCGGTGTGAGCTTCCTCGATTCGCCGACCGAAATGATTCCGGTGGCGCTGCATTACCTGGGCTACCCGACCGACAGCCAGGACAAGAAGCAACTGGCCGAGGCCGAAGCGCTGTTCCTCAAGCTGCGTCCGTCGATCGGTTACTTCCACTCGTCCAAGTACATTTCGGACCTGGCCAACGGCAACATCTGCGTCGCCGTGGGCTACTCGGGTGATATCGAACAATCCAAGAGCCGTGCTGCCGAAGCGGGTGGCAAGGTGAAAGTGGCCTACACCATTCCGAAGGAAGGTGCCGGTTCGTTCTACGACATGGTCGCCATTCCCAAGGATGCCGAAAACGTCGAGGCCGCTTATAAGTGGATGAACTTCATCATGCAGCCGGAAATCATGGCGGAAATCACCGACAACGTGCGTTTCCCGAACGGCAACAAGGCGGCTACGCCTTTGGTGGACAAGGAAATCTCGGGTGACCCGAGCATTTATCCATCGGACGAAGTGAAGGCCAAGCTGTACGCAATCGCTGACCTGCCGTCGGCGACCCAACGGCTGCTGACCCGCAGCTGGACCAAGATCAAATCCGGTAAATAAGCCGGCTTGAAGCAGTCTCCCGTTGTCGCGGTCATCGCGACGGCGGCAACGGGAGCAATTAAATAATTAAAAGTTTTGCTGGATCGGTTTATCGAGGGTAAGTTGCGCGCCGGTTTTGTTGCAGGGCACATCGTGGTCCGGTAACGGGGGCAACTTGGGCCCAACTATTTAAGAGGACCTCCACGTGCCTGTCTTTTCTTTGTTACGCAACGCCTTGCTGGTCGGTGCCGGCCTGACGCTCGCTGTCAGTGTCCAGGCGGCTTCCACCGTGCATATTTATAACTGGTCGGACTACATCGGCGAATCCACCCTGGCGGATTTCGAGAAAGCTACCGGGATCAAGCCGGTCTACGACGTGTTCGATTCCAACGAAACCCTGGAAGGCAAGTTGCTGGCCGGTCGTACCGGTTACGACGTGGTGGTGCCGTCCAACCACTTCCTCGGCAAGCAGATCAAGGCCGGGGCATTCCAGAAGCTCGACAAGGCACAGTTGCCCAACTATGCCAACCTCGACCCAGCGCTGCTCAAGCGCCTGGACAAGAACGACCCGGGTAACCAGTACGCCGTGCCTTACCTGTGGGGCACCAACGGCATCGGCTATAACGTCGAGAAGGTCAAGGCAGTATTGGGCGTCGAAAAGATCGACTCGTGGGCCATGCTGTTCGAGCCGGAAAACATCAAGAAGCTGTCCAGTTGCGGTGTGTCGTTCCTCGACTCGGGCGATGAGATGATCCCGGCGATGCTCAACTACCTGGGCCTGGATCCCAACAGCCAGAACCCGGATGACTACAAGAAGGCCGAGGCCCAGCTGCTCAAGATCCGGCCTTACGTGACCTATTTCAATTCTTCCAAGTACATCTCCGATCTGGCCAACGGCGAGATCTGCGTGGCCGCCGGCTTCTCCGGCGACATTTTCCAGGCCCGCGAACGTGCCAGCGAGGCCGGCAAGGG
Source organism: Pseudomonas sp. SWRI154 (assembly GCF_014268645.1). NCBI lineage: Bacteria > Pseudomonadati > Pseudomonadota > Gammaproteobacteria > Pseudomonadales > Pseudomonadaceae > Pseudomonas > Pseudomonas sp. SWRI154. The sequence continues at coordinate 116,580 of NZ_JABWQW010000014.1, read as the reverse complement.
CGTCGATATCGCCTACGTGATTCCCAAGGAAGGCGGCAACCTCTGGTTCGACATGTTGGCGATCCCGCGCGACGCCACCAACGTCAAGGAGGCCCACGCATTCATCAACTACCTGCTCAAGCCTGAGGTCATCGCCCAGGTCAGCGACTACGTCGGCTACGCCAACCCGAACCCCAAGGCGGGTGAAATGATGAACCAGGAAGTACGCACCGACGAGGCGGTCTATCCACCGCAAGCGGTCGTCGACAAGCTCTACGTCAACTCCGAGTTGCCGCCCAAGATCCAACGACTCATGACCCGCAGCTGGACCAAGGTCAAGTCGGGTAAATAGCGTTCAGCGCTCTAACTATTCCAAGCTCGTCCGCATGGGGCGGGCTGCAAATTCTGTGGGAGTTTCGTAAATGGCAGTTGCCTCCGGCGCCTATAAGAAAGCCCTCGAGGGCGACCAGACACCCAAGCAGGTGTTGGTCAAAATCGACCGGGTCACGAAAAAGTTCGACGAGACGATTGCCGTGGACGACGTGTCCCTGGAAATCAAGAAAGGCGAAATTTTCGCCTTGCTCGGCGGTTCGGGATCGGGCAAATCCACCTTGCTGCGCATGCTGGCAGGTTTCGAGCGGCCCACGGAGGGGCGGATTTTCCTCGATGGCGTGGACATCACCGACATGCCGCCCTATGAGCGGCCGATCAACATGATGTTCCAGTCCTACGCGTTGTTCCCGCACATTACCGTGGCGCAGAACATCGCCTTCGGCCTGCAACAGGACAAGATCCCGAAAGCCGAGATCGACGCTCGCGTGGCCGAGATGCTCAAGCTGGTGCAGATGAGCCAGTATGCCAAGCGCAAGCCGCACCAGCTCTCCGGTGGCCAACGCCAGCGCGTGGCTCTGGCCCGTTCCTTGGCCAAGCGACCGAAACTTCTATTGCTCGACGAGCCGATGGGCGCCCTGGACAAGAAACTGCGCTCGCAAATGCAGCTTGAGCTGGTGGAGATCATCGAGCGCGTGGGCGTGACTTGCGTCATGGTGACTCACGACCAGGAAGAGGCCATGACCATGGCCGAGCGCATCGCGATCATGCACCTGGGCTGGATCGCCCAGATCGGCAGCCCGATCGACATCTACGAGACCCCGACCAGCCGGCTGGTCTGCGAGTTCATCGGCAACGTCAACATCTTCGAGACCGAAGTGGTGGAAGATGCCGAGGGCCATGCTGTGCTGACCTGCAAAGACCTGGACCGCAACATCTACGTGGGCCACGGCATCAGCACCTCGGTGCAGGACAAGTCCGTGACCTACGCCATCCGCCCGGAAAAACTGTTGGTCACCTCCGAGCAACCCACCTGCGAGCACAACTGGTCCAGCGGCAAGGTCCATGACATCGCCTACCTGGGCGGTCACTCGGTGTTCTACGTCGAATTGCCGAGCGGCAAACTGGTGCAGTCGTTCGTCGCCAACGCCGAGCGGCGGGGCCAGCGTCCGACCTGGGGCGACCAGGTGTTCGTCTGGTGGGAAGACGACAGCGGCGTGGTGCTTCGCTCATGAACATGCGCAAACTCAAACGCCGACTCGCCCGAATAACGCCCGGTGGCCGTCAATTGGTCATCGGGGTGCCCTTCATCTGGCTGTTCCTGTTCTTCATGTTGCCGTTCTTCATCGTATTGAAGATCAGTTTCGCCGAAGCCGATGTCGCCATCCCGCCGTACACCGAGATCTACAGCTACATCGACCAGAAGCTGCAGGTGCTGCTCAACCTCGGCAATTATGTGATGCTCAGCGAGGACGAGCTGTACATCGCCGCCTACCTCGGTTCGCTGAAAATGGCCCTGATCAGCACGGTGCTGTGCCTGTTGATCGGCTACCCGATGGCCTATGCCATCGCCAACGCCCGTAAAGAGATGCAGACGGTGTTGGTGTTGCTGATCATGATGCCGACCTGGACCGCGATCCTGATCCGCGTCTACGCGTGGATGGGCATCCTCAGCAACAACGGTTTGCTCAATGGCTTCCTGATGAGCATGGGCTGGATCAGCGAACCCTTGCAGATCCTCAACACCAACCTGGCGGTGTACATAGGCGTCGTCTATTCCTATTTGCCGTTCATGATCCTGCCGCTGTACGCCAACCTGGTCAAACATGACACGAGTCTGCTGGAAGCCGCGTCCGACCTGGGCTCGAGTACGTTCAACAGCTTCTGGAAAATCACCGTGCCGCTGTCCAAGAACGGCATCGTCGCCGGCTGCATGCTGGTCTTCATCCCGGTAGTGGGCGAGTTCGTGATCCCGGAACTGCTGGGCGGCCCGGAAACCCTGATGATCGGTAAAGTGCTGTGGCAGGAATTCTTCAACAACCGTGACTGGCCGGTGGCGTCCGCCCTGGCGGTGGTGATGCTGGCGATCCTGATCGTGCCCATCATCTTGTTCAACCGTAGCCAGGCCAAAGAAATGGAGGGCAAGGAATGAAGCGCTTCCGTTTTTCAAGCCTGATGCTGGTGCTGGGTTTGCTGTTCATCTATGCGCCGATGCTGATCCTGGTGATCTTCTCGTTCAACGCCTCGAAACTGGTGACGGTGTGGGGCGGTTGGTCGATCAAGTGGTACGCGGGCCTGCTGGACAACAGCCAGTTGATGGGCTCGGTGGTGCGCTCGCTGGAGATCGCCTGCTACACAGCGATTGCCGCGGTGGCCCTCGGTACGCTGGCGGCCTTCGTGCTGACCCGCATCACCCACTTCAAGGGACGCACGCTGTTCGGTGGCTTGGTCACCGCGCCGCTGGTGATGCCGGAAGTGATCACCGGTCTGTCGCTGTTGCTGCTGTTCGTGGCGATGGCGCAGATGATCGGCTGGCCGCAGGAACGTGGCATCGTCACGATCTGGATCGCCCACACGACGTTCTGCGCGGCTTATGTGGCCGTGGTGGTCTCGGCGCGCTTGCGTGAGCTGGACCTGTCCATCGAAGAAGCGGCGATGGACCTCGGGGCACGGCCGTGGAAGGTGTTCTTCCTGATCACCATCCCGATGATCGCGCCGTCACTGGCGGCGGGTGGCATGATGTCCTTCGCGTTGTCCCTCGACGACCTGGTGCTGGCGAGCTTCGTCTCCGGCCCCGGCTCGACGACCTTGCCGATGGAAGTCTTCTCGGCCGTGCGCCTGGGGGTGAAACCGGAAATCAACGCCGTGGCGAGCCTGATCCTGCTGGCGGTGTCGCTGGTGACTTTCCTGGTCTGGTACTTCAGCCGCCGCGCCGAAGAGAACCGCAAGCGCGCGATCCAGCAAGCCATCGAGGAAAGCGCTGCCGATTCCTGGAAACAACCGCAGGTACGCCGGCCCGAGACCGCTTCGGTCTAACCCGACGCACGACTAACTGCGGGAGCAGGCTTGCTCCCGCAGTGGTCTGTTCGTTCACTTCCCACGTTCACTTCTTCAGCGCGTCATGAGCCTCCAGCGCCCGCATGGAATAAATGTAGGCCGCCGACTCAGGGCTCCGCTTTGGCGGGCAGAAGTTTCAAGGTGCCGCGAGTGTTGGCCGTGACTTCTTCCTCGGCCAGGTGCGCCTGGTGATACAAACCCTCGATGTAGGCTTCGGCCTGATCCTCGTAATGCTTGTCGAACGGCACACCGCTCTGGCCGACAGGGTTGATGGTCAGGCTGTGGGTCGGGTCGCCGAAGTCGATGATGCGTCGCGTGGAAGGGCCGTAGGTCACTGGCCAGGGCGCCGGGCCGATCTTGGCCGAGAGGTTGTTGGGCACTTCGTGGGTGCCGGGCGCTGCGAACGGGCCGACATTGAAAATCCGGTCCAGGGGTTTTTGCTGGCCCAATGGATGACCGTGGGCCAGGGTGTGGGCCTTGCCCCACTGCCATTGGCTTGCGTCTTCGCCCAATGTGGCCTTCAGGTGTACCAGGGTCTTGTTCCAGGCCTTGATCACCGTGTCGGCGCGGGTTTCGGTGCCCAATGTCGAACGGTCATCCCACCACGGCGAATCCTTCGCCTCAGCCAAGCGTGGCAGCGCGGCGTCGATCACGCGAGTCGACAGCGCGGTTTCGAAGAAACCATCGCCCAGCTCATCGCGCAGCGCAGCGTTGGCCAGCTCGAACAGGAACTGGTTGAACAGCGTGGCGCTGATGGAGTCCAGCGGGTAATCGCCTTTCCATGCACCCAGTTGTTCAAGCCATTTACGTTCCTGCGGGTCGCTGACGGTTTCGCGCAGGATCGGCAACAACGGCGCGAGCAGGCGCGGGCCATAGGCGGTGGTGGTACCCAGTTGCAATTTCTGGGTGGTCTGGAGATCCCACTTGGCCTGCTTGTCGCCCAACTGCTGGTCAAGTTGCTGGCCACGGTCGGGAAGATTGTAGTAACCCGCAATCTCGATCCCGCTGGCCGGCACCGGCTGGAAATTCGCCGAGAGAACGTAGCCACGGGCCGGATTTTCTTCCTGGGGATTGCTGCTGAAAGGATAGAAACCGTCTTTTTCCGCTTCTGCGCCGCTGCCGTCGAGGATGAAACCGGGCTTCACGCCAGCCTGCCGCTTGGGCAATTGCGCCGCAGCCCACCAGCCGATATCGCCCTTGGCATTGGCCCAGACCACATTCAGCCCCGGCGCATGGATCTTGGCCGATGCGCCGCGGGCCTTGGCGAGGGTGTCGGCGCGATTGAGCTGGTAGAAAGCCTCGAGGATCGGATTGCGGCTTTCCAGGAACCCCCACCACATAGCGACTGGGGTCTTGCCAGCGTTGGCGCCGAGGGCATCGTTGACGATCGGACCGTGGGGCGACTGGCGCAGCACCAGGGTTACGGGGGCCTGGCCCTTGACCGCGATCTGCTGTTCGCTGCGGGTCATGTCTACCCATTGGTCGCGGTACCAGACTTGTTCAGGGTTGTCCGGGTTGATCTTCTCGGCGATCAAGTCCAGGTCGTCGTTCTGGAACATGGTGATGCTCCAGCCGAAATCCTTGTTCATGCCCAGCGTTGCAAAGGGCACCAGCGCCTGATATTGGCCGTAGAGTTCAAAACCCGGCGCCGACAAGTGCGCCTCGTACCACACCGACGGCGCGGAAAAGCGAATGTGCGGGTCACCCGCCAGCAAGGGTTTGCCGCTGTGGGTGCGGCTGCCGGAGACCGCCCAGGCATTGCTCCCCTCGAACTGCGGCAGGCCGTTGTCGGCCAAGGCCTGCTCGCTCAGGTGCGCCAGGGCGTTGAGGTCGTTCCAGTCAAGGGTTGTCAGCGAAGGGCCGCTCGCGGGCTCTTTCTGAAGAACCCCCTGAGGCTGCCAATCAAGGTCGAAGATACTCAGGTAATCAGCACCGAGTTCGTCGCGCACGTAAGTCAGCAGCGGTTCGGTGCGAAAGGCGGCGGCAAAGCTGTACGCCATGTAGCCGACAATGCTGGCGGTATCTTCAGCGGTGAACGGACGCTTGGGAATGCCCAGTACATCGAACTCCAGCGGCCGGGCATGGGTTTGCTGATAAGTGTTGATGCCGTCCAGGTACGCCTGGGTCGCGATCCAGGCCGGGGACTGGCGATCCTGCTCGGCAACGTAGCTGGCGGCGCGCTCACGAATGCGCAGGCTGCGCATCAGCTTGTCGGTGTCGAGCAGTTTCGGCCCGAGGACCTCCGCCAGTTCACCGCGGGCGAGGCGGCGCATGATCTCCATCTGGAACAGCCGGTCCTGGGCATGGACGTAACCGAGGGCGCGATACAGGTCTGTTTCGTTCTCGGCGCGGATATGCGGCACGCCGCGCTCGTCGTAGCGCACCGTCACCGAGCCTTGCAGCCCTTGCACTTGAACCGTGCCCTGGCGGGTGGGCTGCTTGCTGTAGAGGTAGCCGCCCGCGACGATGACGGCGGTGACGACCAGTGACAGGAAGGCGATGAGGGTGCGTTTCATGAAAAATTCCATTTCCTAATTGCCGAAGGTTATCGATAAACAACGTAGAGCATTGATCTAAAACAAACAATAGCCCGTTAAGTGGCTAGATTCCTACAAGAACAAAACTTGTCTTAGGAAGCATCCCGCATGTCTATCGGAATTGCACTACAAGAATAGTGTTGCCGGTGCTTTCATATCTAATCTATAAAAGATGAATGGTTTTTCAATGCATTCTGGTCGGCGATTTGGGGCGCAGGTTAATGATAGTGGTGGAAGTCAGATGATAAGTGTCAAAGAGATAAGGGAAGACTTGGGAAGAATGAAGGCTAACTTATCCGCAAGGGGGCTAAGCTTTGATTTGGATCGGTTTCTTTCTTTATATGACGATGTGAAGTCGCATAAACAGAAGCTCGAGGAAATGCAGTGCAAGCTAAATGCAGTTTCTAAGATTATAAAAGATGGTCTATGGAAGGATGACTCTCAGTCGATGCTCTCCGACGCGTCAGTATTGAAGGGCTATATCCTGCGCGCCAAGGAGTCTTATAACTTGCTAATTGAGGAGTTTGATTTGCTTTCGCAGCAACTGCCCAATTGGACCTCCCCAGACGTACCTGTGGGGAAAACTGATGATGATAATTTAACCATCAAATATAAGGGGCAGATTCCAAAATTCGATTTTTCTCATAAGGACCATGTTCAGTTAGGTCAGGAATTAGATTTAATCGATTTTGATTCGGGTACAAAAGTAGCGGGTTCAAAATTTTATTTTTTGAAGAGTCAGGCTGTCTTTCTCCAGCACGCACTTAAGAGTTTTATTTTTAATAAGGCATTGAGTGCTGGATTCACACCATTGCAAACTCCGGATGTCTCTTTCAATCATATTTTGGAAGGTGTTGGCTTCGCTCCAAAAGGTGACGAAAGTAATACTTATGGTCTTGAAGGTCTGGATAAAAGTCTTATTGCTACTGCCGAGATTTGCGTTGCCGGGATGCATGCTGGGAAAATATTGACGAATCTAGGTTACCTCTGCTCTACATCGCTGAAAGTCATTGTTTTAGGCGTGAGGCTGGCGCTTCCGGGAGATCAAGTAAAGGGCTTTATAGAGTCCATCAGTTTGAGAAATTGGAGCTGTTTGTCATATGTAAACCGGAGGATAGTGTTAAATATCATGACAAAATTCTTGCGTTGCAAGAGGAAATCTATAGTGAGTTAGGCATTCCCTATAAGGTTGTAATAAATTGCACTGGGGATTTAGGAGCGCCAGCATATAAAAAGTATGATATTGAAGCTTGGATGCCAGGGAAAGGCATCGCCGGGGAGTACGGTGAGATTACTTCCGCCAGTAACTGTACCGACTATCAGGCTCGGCGACTGAATATCAAGTACAAAGATTCTGCTTCAAAAATTAATCGGTATGTTCATACTCTTAACGGTACTGCATCTGCGTTGGGCAGAACGATGGTGGCCATTTTAGAAAATTATCAGTGTGCTGATGGCTCGGTGAAGATGCCTGAAGCGCTGAAGCGTTACCTTGACTTTGACCAGATTGCGCCAGTGGTCAACGACTCCCATAGAGCATAAGCCTGGGCGGAGCAAACCCATCTTTTACTTGAGGTGGGTTTGCTCATTTGCTCGACTCAGCCCAAGGACAATAACAGCCCACCGCCAACGTGTGAGTAGCGTCAACTTTCCGGCCGACACTCAAAGCCTCGAGAATCGGTTCGATAAAGCTGTTGCTCGAGTTGCAAGTCAGTCCTTCGCTGTAAGGACCGAAATACGCCAGCTTGCCGCTGCGGTCCCAGATTGCCACGGCGGGGCTGGCGGGGATCTGTCCCGAGCCTGGCAATGCCGCCAGGGCTTTGAGATTGTTCAGAGTGCTCGGCAAGTGGCCTTGGCTGCCGCTTTTTTGTACAGCGAAGAACTCGACGCCCTGGGGTGCGTATTTTTCGATCAACTCGGAGAGGTGCTGCTGATTGCCGACATTGCATGGACAGGCCGGATCCCAGAAATGCACCAGGCGAATTGCGCCCGGGCCGGCCAAATCGGCAGGGAGGCTTAGAGGATCACCGGAAAAGACCGCCGTATGTTGGCTGAACGCCCGCAGGAAACGTCCCTGGAACCAGTCGTAGGCGAACCACAGCATGACGGCGCACCCTAGGGCGAGGAAGCAGGCAAGCAAGGTCGTGCGGTGGGGCGGGCGCATGGAGTCGTTCCTCTGAAGCCGCGTAGCTTGCCATGCCCGGCGCGACAGATGAATATCACACGTCTATAAAGCCTGTTTTCGCGCGATGCGCATTTGCCTGGACTATTGATGCCCGCCTCTTTCGACCCTGATCACCTGCGCGCCAGCCTGCAACCCTTAGCGCATTGGCAGCCGCTGTCTGTACAAGCGCAGGCCTACCAGCATTTTTATGGACTCGACTTTGCGACGCGCACCTTGCGCAGGGGGCTGGGCCGTTTCGAAATACCGGGATTCGAGCTGGTTAGCCAGGTCTGGTGGCCGGAAAAGGCCGTGGCGACGATGTTCGTCTTCCATGGTTACTACGATCACATGGGACTGTACCGGCACCTGATCGAATGGGCGCTGGAACAGCGGTTTGTGGTGATCAGCTGCGATTTGCCAGGGCATGGCCTGTCCAGCGGCGAACGCGCCAGCATCGGCGATTTCGCTGATTACCAAGCGACGTTGCAAGGTCTGCTGAGTGAAGCCCAGACACTGGGTTTGCCGCAACCCTGGCACCTGTGCGGACAGAGTACCGGCGGAGCCATCGTGGTGGATCATGTCCTCAACCACGGCGTGGACAGTCCGGCCCAGGGTCAGGTCATCTTGTTGTCGCCGCTGGTCCGGCCTCGGGCCTGGGGCTGGTCGCGCCTCAGCTATTACTTGCTCAAGCCTTTCGTGACCGGCATCGCCCGGCGCTTCAGCGAGAACTCCAGCGATCCGGATTTCCTGCCGTTCCTGCAGGCCGATCCGTTGCAACCGTTGCGCCTGCCCACCGCGTGGGTCGGTGCGCTGGGGCAATGGATCAAGCGCATCGAGGCGGCACCGAGCAGTTCGCGCCAGCCCTTGATCGTGCAGGGGCAGGCTGACATGACGGTGGATTGGCGGCATAACCTGCAAGTGCTGCGCGGCAAGTTTGATCGGCCACAGGTCTTGATGCTGCCTGAGGGGCGGCATCACCTGGCAAATGAAAGGCTGGCGATGCGCGAAGAGATGTTCGGGTTCTTGACCAAGCGGATGAGTGTGACCGGGCGAAGCTGAAGTTCTACTGCCCCAGGCTTTGCCCCACCGCCAACCCCGCCCGAATCGCCTCCAGGGCCGCTTTGTAATAAGCCTGGCCCTCGGCCGATTCGGCGAAGGTCGCGAATTCTTCCAGCTCGGTATCGCTCAAGTCGCGGTAGACGTACAGCAGCGTGTTGTTCAGGTCCGTGCCGATCTGGTCCATCAGGCGCTGGCGTTGGCCATTCAACATGCCTTGGGCCTGGCCGCCGCCGAGCAGGCCGGGAATCATCGAGCTCAGGCTGTCGGCCGCCACACCGGCGATGGCCAGGCTGACCTCGGCGCCGGCTTCGCGGGCGGGCAGGGCCTGGGCCAAGTGGCCGATGATCAGCAAGCGATTGTCGCTGGCCTGCATCTTGGGCAGGCCCTTGGCATTCTTCGCCAATTGATCGCGGCGGGTGGCCAGTAGCTCGGCTGCGATGATTTTACGGCCCAGCGGCGATTGAAAGAAGGTCAAGGCGGGTGTCGGGTCGGCGAGATTCTTGCGTAATTGCGCTTCGGCGCGCTGGTCCATGGCCTGGGGCGCAAAACGCTGGTTGCTGTTGTTCACCAGCGCCTGGAATACCGCCGGCGGCAGGCTGCTCTGGTATCGCTGCTGCGCGGCGTTCAAGGCGTCATTGAAATGCGCCCGTTGTTCCGGCCAGCCGGCGACCTTGTACAACTGGTCGTAGCTGTCTGCCCAGGCGGGCAACACGCAGAACATCAACAGTGAGAAAAGCAAACGGCGCATAGGGACTCCTGTCAGCAGCCGACTATTCTCCGTGGGGGGCGGGAACTTGTCGAGAATTCGTATCAAGTTCGTACGGCGTTGCTACTTCGGTCGGCCAACCTGCTGCGCGGCGCTGTCGGTTTTTCAGGCACAGGAATACTATGCGCGCCATGCAAATACCTTCTGATCATCCGTTGCTGTTACGTATCGTCGACGACCTGGCCGAGCGCGGTTGGTCGCAGCAGAATATCTTCCTGCCCGATGCGCTGACGCGCGCCCTGGCGACCGAGTGCCGCCAGCGCGCCGCCGAGGGCGAACTGGCTCCAGCTGCCGTTGGGCGCGGACCGTTTTCGGAGATCCGTGAAGGAATTCGGGGTGATCGCATCCAATGGATCGAGCCCGGCCAGGTGCAAGCCTGCGATCGTTATCTGGCGCTGATGGACAGTCTGCGCGAGGCCTTGAACCGTGGGCTGTTCCTGGGCCTGGAGGATTTTGAAAGCCACTTTGCCCTGTATCCGCCCGGCGCTTTCTACCTCAAGCATGTCGACCGCTTTCGTGATGACGATCGGCGCATGGTCTCGGCGGTGCTCTACCTCAACGACGCCTGGCTGCCGGAGCATGGCGGCCAGTTGCGCATGTACCTGGACGAAGGCGTGGAGCATGACGTGGTACCCACGGGCGGCTGCCTGGTGGTGTTCCTGTCGGGGGATATCCCCCATGAAGTCCTGCCGGCCACCCGTGATCGACTGTCCTTGACCGGTTGGTTCCGACGCCGCGGCAACGAGCTGTTCTGAACATGGAAAAGATTCTCGTCAGTCGCTGCCTGCTCGGCCATCGCGTGCGCTACGACGGTGGCGCGAGTGGCCCATTCGACCGGCTCCAGCAATGGCTCGACGAAGGCCGGGTCGTGCCGCTGTGCCCGGAAGTCGCTGGCGGCTTGCCCACGCCTCGGGCGGCGGCGGAGATTCCCGGCGGACAGGGCGCGCAGGTGCTCGACGGTAATGCGGCGGTCATCACCACGGCAGGCGAGGATGTCAGCGCGCAGTTTCTGTCGGGTGCGCATCAGGCGTTGGATCTTGTGCGGAAACACGGCATCCGCATTGCCGTGCTCAAGGCCAACAGTCCGTCGTGCGGAAACCTGCTGACCTATGACGGGACGTTCAGTGGTGTGAAAGTGCCTGGCGAGGGCGTGACGGCGGCGTTGCTAAGGCGCCATGGCGTCCAGGTGTTCAGCGAGTTGGAGTTGGTTGACGCGGCGTTGGCGCTCGATGCGTTGAGCAAAACGTAAAGGCGCACACGACCGCTCTTCGTGGCGAGGGAGCTTGCTCCCGCTGGGCCACGCAGTGGCCCCCAGCATTTTATCCTGACCCACCGCTGTGTCTGGTTTGGGGCTGCTGCGCAGCCCAGCGGGAGCAAGCTCCCTCGCCACAGGATTTGTGGCGTCTATAACTGCTCGGCCAACTGCTCGATCTGTTCCTGTCGCTCGGCTTGGCTCAGTCTTGGCTGGGGATTGAGCGACGACCATTGCGGATACGCCCGGGCCTTGCCCAGGGCCTCGGGCAGCTTGCCTTCGCGCCAGGTCTTGTCCTGGGGCGCGTCGATGCGGATGCTGTCCATCGCCGCATGGCCGCGCTGATTGATCGCTTGCAGCAATTGCCGCTGACGCAAGGCCAGCAGGCGCAGCACGTTGTCGTCCACCGTCAACTCCCGCTGGCCCTTGAGCTTGCCCATCAATCGGTTGCCATAGCTGCGTGCCGTTTGCAGCGCGCCGCCGGCAATCGCCCCGGCCAGGGCGGCGGCGCCAAGGGTCAGGCCACCGACCAGCAAGTCCACACCCGCCCCCGCCGCCGCGCCCGCGGCGATCCCGCCACCGACCCGTACGCCCAACTGTTTGAGTGTGTCGGGATTGAATAGATCATCACCCCAACGGCCATCCAGCAGCGGCAGATCGCTGGCGGCGGCGTCCTGGGGACGGAAGGCATACAGCTTGAGCAAGGCCTCGACGCAACGTTGCTCGCGCTGACGCACTGCGTCGCGCAGCTGGCTGATGGCCTGGCGCTCCAGGTCGGCATCGCTGGCGACGCTGCGTCGGCAGGCGGCGCAGTCGATCAGCAGTTCTGCGATCAACCGTTTTGCGCTCTGCTGGCGAGCCTGACGCTGGGCCTGTTGATCGACGATCAAGCGCTCCAGTGGTTCGCGTGCGCTTTCAAGCAGCAGTGCAAGGCTCTCATAAAGGCGCCGTTCGCCGTCCTCGGGCGGCGCGACGCTGTCGAAACGCACCAGCGCATGCAGGCCCAAACGCGCCAGGGCTTCGCGCCAGTCGGGTTCGCGATGGTGGGCGCTGCTGACGAAGTTGAGTACCGGCAGTAACGGTTTTCCGCAACTGGCGAGGACTTCCAACTCATCTCGGTATTTGGCGAGTACAGGTTCACGGGCGTCGATGACATACAGCCCGGCGTCGCTGGCGAGCAATTGCCGCAGCACCTTGGCTTCCTGTTCGAAGCGTTGCCTGGCCTCGCTGCCGTCGAGGAAACGCGCCAGGCGCGCCGGGCCGTCCAGGCGTTCACCGGGTCGTTCCAGGCGTTCGAGATAATCGAGCAGGGCGATAGCGTCTTCCAGGCCCGGGGTGTCGTAGAGCTCCAGCAACGGCTGGCCATCCACTGATAGGCGGGCACCTTCGACGTGCCGGGTCGTGCTCGGGCGGTGGGACACCTCGCCGAAGCCGACGTCCCGCGTCAAAGTGCGCAGCAGCGACGTCTTGCCGACATTGGTGTGGCCGACGACGGCGAGTTTCAATGGCTTGATGGAGTCAGTCATGGCCGGTCTCCAGCCAGTTCAACGGCGCACAGTCGGCGAACGGCAACTGCAATTGTTGCAGCGCGTTGTGCCAGTCCCCCAGGCGCTCGCCATCCAGCGCTTCGCCGGGCGGCGCCTGCAGCAACCAGACGCGGGTGGCGCTGGCGCTGCGCGCCAGTTCGGCGATCAACGCCAGGCTGCCGCGGTCTGGCGAGCGCCGGGGATCACAGGCAATCGCCAGACGCGCGGGTGGAAAGCGCGACAGTTGTTCGAGGAGTTTGTGGCGCGACTCGCGGCTGTCGAGGATGCCGGCGTTTTTCACCGAGTCCGGCAGCTTCGGCGGCCAGGGCCGATCATCCAGCTCGATCGCCACCAGCAGTGCGCCGTCACTCTCCATGGCACCGACGGCGCTTTCGATTTGATGCAACTGCGCGGGCGCGGCGTCGTTGACGCCCAGGCGTTCGCTGCTGGGCATCAGCCGTTCACGCAACTGGGCGTAGCCGGGCAGGTTCAAATCCAGGCGCAATGTGGCGCGACCGCGTCGCCAGCGCCACAGGCACAGCAACGCCAGGCCCAGGCGCGGCAGCAGGCCATAGACCAGCAGCACGCCGACCAGCCAGGCGGCCCAGGCCTGGCGGGCGCTTTCGATGTTCAATGCAGCGTCGCCGCTGGCGCGGATCATGTCCACCGTCGGCACGCTGAAACCCAGCAGTGCCGGCAGTGCGCCGAGGGCCTGGGTCATGGCGACGAATGTTTCGCTGCCCAGCAGGGTGGTTTCCCAGACGAAGCCATAGCGCCGGGTCGCCATCAGCATCAAGACGATCACCATTGCGCTGAGCATGGCCAGCAACCACAAACCGTTGACCAACACCCCGAGGGCCCAGCGATTGAGCTTGTGCCGTTGCAGCAACAGCAGGAGGGCCGGTGCCAGTTGGGCAGCCTTGGCGTCGCGGGCGAGTTTTTCGCTGAGCCACAACCACAGGCGACCCAGCGCAGCACCTTGTTCCCCTGCGAATATCAGGCCCAGCACCCAACCGATGAGCAGCACCAGATTCAATCCCAACAGACTGCCCAGGGCCCAGAACACGTTGACCGGCGCGCGTCCATCGCCAAGGGCTGCGAACCCCAGGCCGGCGCCGCTGACTGTGGCGAGCACCGCCAGCACCACTAGCGCCAGCCGCGCCCCTTGCAGCCAATGGCGCAGGGCCTGGACGAGGCCATCGCGTTCGGCCAGCGAGCGGGCGCGGTGGCGGATACGGTTGGACAAATCGCCTCCCGCCGCGCGGGCCAGGCGATTGGCTTCCTGGTCTTCAAGCGGGCCGGCGTGTTCTTCACGCAGGCGTACCGTCTCGGTCAACCAGAGGTTTTGCAGTTCAGTCACGAGGGCTTCCGTTGCTCGAATGAGGAATCAGCATAACCGCTGTGGCGCCAGTCCGGGCCTCTGGTATTCTCGCCGTCATGAAAAAAACTCTTCCCTTAAGCCTGATCGCAGCCCTCGGTGATAACCGGGTGATCGGCATCGACAACAGCATGCCCTGGCACTTGCCGGGGGACTTCAAATATTTCAAGGCCACCACCCTGGGCAAGCCGATCATCATGGGACGCAAGACCTGGGATTCCCTCGGCCGACCGTTGCCGGGGCGCTTGAACATCGTAGTCAGCCGCCAGCCGGATCTGATGCTTGAGGGGGCGGAAGTGTTTTCCACCCTGGAGGCAGCGGTGGCACGGGCCGAAGCCTGGGCGCGGGAGCAGGGCGCCGATGAGCTGATGCTGATCGGCGGTGCCCAACTCTACGGGCAGGCATTGGCACAGGCGGATCGGCTTTACCTGACTCGCGTGGCGCTGAGCCCGGAAGGGGATGCATGGTTTCCGGAGTTCGATCCGAGCCAGTGGAGGCTGGTCTCGAACCAGTCGAACCCGGCCGAAGGGGACAAGCCGGCCTACAGCTTCGAGGTGTGGGAGAAGCGTTGAGTCAGGCGTAGACCTTAGATCGTTCCCCACGCTCTGCGTGGGAATGCAGCCCGTGACGCTCCGCGTCACTGGACGCGGAGCGTCCCTTGAGGCATTTCCACGCAGAGCGTGGGAACGATCAATCTCCGGTGCCGCCGGTCAAGCGTGCACCAGTTCTCCATGTTCGTCAGCTTCCAGCAGCGCCTTATCGGTCTGCTGCATCACCTGGCTGGTAATCGCCCCGGCGGTGATCGAACCGCTGACGTTCAACGCCGTACGGCCCATATCGATCAGCGGCTCGACGGAAATCAGCAGCGCCACCAGCGAGACCGGCAGGCCCATGGCCGGCAGCACGATCAGCGCGGCAAAGGTTGCGCCGCCACCGACCCCGGCCACCCCGGCCGAACTCAACGTCACGATCGCCACCAGCGTCGCGATCCACACCGGGTCCAGCGGATTGATGCCCACAGTCGGCGCGACCATCACCGCCAGCATCGCCGGATAGAGCCCGGCGCAACCGTTCTGGCCGATGGTGGCGCCGAATGATGCGCTAAAGCTGGCAATTGCCCTGGGAATGCCAAGGCGGCTGGTCTGGGCTTCGATGCTCAGGGGAATGGTCGCGGCACTGGAGCGGCTGGTGAAGGCGAAGGTCAGCACCGGCCAGATCTTGCGGAAGAAACGCAGCGGGTTGATCCCGGCGGCGGACACCAGCAGGCCATGGACCAAGAACATCAACCCCAGTCCCAGATACGAGACCACAACGAAGCTGCCGAGCTTAATGATGTCCTGCAGGTTGGAACCGGCCACCACTTTAGTCATCAATGCCAGCACGCCGTACGGGGTCAGCTTCATCACCAGACGCACCAGGCGCGTCACCCAGCTCTGCAAGGTGTCGATGGCGTTGATCACTTTCTGGCCTTTCTCGGCGTCATCCTTGAGCAGTTGCAACGCCGCGACACCGAGGAACGCGGCGAAAATCACTACGCTGATGATCGATGTCGGCTTGGCCCGAGCCAGGTCGGCAAAGGGGTTTTGCGGAATGAACGAAAGCAGCAATTGCGGGATATTCAGGTCGGCGACCTTGCCGGCGTAGTCGCTCTGGATCACTTGCAGGCGCGCCAGTTCCTGGGTGCCCGCCACCAGGCCCTCGGCGGTGAGGCCGAACAGGTTGGTCAGGCCGATGCCGATCAACGCGGCGATGGCGGTAGTGAACAGCAGCGTGCCAATGGTCAGGAAGCTGATCTTGCCCAGGGACGAGGCGTTATGCAGGCGGGCCACGGCGCTGAGGATCGAGGCGAAGACCAGCGGGATCACGATCATTTGCAGCAACTGCACGTAGCCGTTGCCCACCAGGTCGAACCAGCCGATCGAGGCCTTGAGCACCGGGTTGCCGGCGCCATAAATCGTGTGCAGGGCGATACCGAACACCACGCCCAGCACCAGGGCCAACAGCACTTTCTTGGCCAGGCTCCAAGTGCGGTGACGGGTTTGTGCCAGGCCGAACAGCAAGGCGAGGAAAACCAGCAGGTTGAGGATCAGCGGCAGATTCATCAAAAGAGACTCCGATAAGACGTGCCAGTCGCCTGAAGCCGCGACTGTGAGCCGGGAAGCCTAACAGCCTGATATGTAATGAATTAATACTAAAAAGGCATGTTGATTGTCGTTTATGGAATAAGGACCTGGCGTTTGCGGGTATGCCGCTGGCGTGATCAGGACGCAAGCGGTCGCGGCTGGGCGAGGACTGTCACGCGCATTTGTTAGCGTCGAGCTCTTTGAACCCGGGAGAAATGCCGATGAAGCTCGCACCTCGTTTTCTCGCTGTCGTCTTGAGCCTTGGCCTCGCTGGCCAGGTACTCGCCACCGAACTCAAGCACTGGCCGGCAGAGCAGGCCAAGGCATTGGACGCGATGATCGCGGCCAATGCCAACAAGGGTAACTACGCGGTGTTCGACATGGACAACACCAGCTATCGCTACGACCTTGAAGAGTCGTTGTTGCCGTTCATGGAAAACAAGGGCCTCATCACCCGGGAGACCTTGGACCCGTCCTTGAAGTTGATGCCGTTCAAGGACACGGCCGACCACAAGGAAAGCCTGTTTAGCTATTACTACCGTCTGTGCGAATTGGACGACATGGTCTGTTACCCGTGGGTGGCCCAGGTGTTCTCCGGCTTCACGCTCAAGGAGCTCAAGGGCTATGTCGATGAGTTGATGGCGTCCGGCAAACCGGTGCCGACCACTTATTACGATGGAGACAAGGTGGTCCAGTACAACGTCAACCCGCCGAAAGTCTTTACCGGCCAGGCCGAGCTGTACAACAAGCTGATGGAAAACGGCATCGAGGTCTATGTCATGACCGCCGCTTCCGAGGAACTGGTGCGCATGGTCGCCTCGGATCCTAAATATGGCTACAACCTCAAGCCGCAGAACGTGATCGGCGTGACCACGCTGCTCAAGGACCGCAAGACCGGCGAGCTGACCACCGCCCGCAAGCAGATCACCGCGGGCAAATATGACGAGAAGGCCAACCTTGGCCTGGAGTACACGCCCTACCTGTGGACCCCGGCGACCTGGATGGCCGGCAAGCACGCGGCGATCCTGACCTACATCGATGAATGGAAAAAGCCCGTGCTGGTGGCGGGTGATACGCCGACCAGTGACGGCTATATGTTGTTCCATGATGTAGACGTGGCCAAGGGCGGTATCCACTTGTGGGTCAATCGCAAGGATAAGTACATGAAGCAGATAAACGAAATGATGGCCAAGCACGCGGCGGCCCAGGCCAAGGAAGGGTTGCCGGTGACGGCGGACAAGAACTGGGTGATCGTCAAGCCTGAAGATATCCAGTAACCCGGATCAGTTACCACTTCCGTGGCGAGGGAGCTTGCTCCCGCTCGGCTGCGAAGCAGTCGTGAACCGGCGGGTGCGGTGTTTCTGATGCTCCGCATTTGCCAGGTTTTAGGGCCGCTTCGCAGCCCAGCGGGAGCAAGCTCCCTCGCCACGGGAATATCGTTGGTCCAATAAAAATGCCCCGCACTTGGCGGGGCATTTTTATTATCGCTGTCGACGCTTACAGCCCGTCGAGCATCGCCTTGTTGCGCACCGCGCCTTTGTCGGCGCTGGTGGCGAGCAGGGCATAGGCCTTGAGGGCTGTGGTGACTTTGCGCGGACGCACTTCCACCGGCTTCCAGCCTTTCTTGTCCTGCTCGGCCCGGCGTTCGGCCAGTTCTTCATCGCTGATCAACAGGTTGATCGAACGGTTCGGAATGTCGATCAGCACCTTGTCACCATCGCGCACCAGGCCAATGGCGCCGCCCGCGGCGGCTTCCGGCGAGGCATGGCCGATGGACAGGCCCGACGTGCCACCGGAGAAACGGCCGTCGGTGAGCAATGCGCAGTCTTTGCCCAGGCCCTTGGATTTCAGGTAGGAGGTCGGGTAGAGCATTTCCTGCATGCCCGGGCCGCCCTTCGGGCCTTCGTAGCGAATGATCACGATATCGCCAGCCTTCACTTCATCGGCGAGGATGCCGCGCACGGCGCTGTCCTGGCTTTCAAAGATCTTGGCGTTGCCTTCGAACACATGGATCGACTCGTCGACGCCAGCGGTTTTCACCACGCAGCCGTCCAGGGCGATGTTGCCGTACAGCACGGCCAGGCCGCCTTCCTTGGAGTACGCATGCTCGACGCTGCGGATGCAGCCGTTTTCACGGTCGTCGTCCAGGGTCTCCCAGCGGGTCGACTGGCTGAATGCGGTTTGCGTGGGGATGCCCGCCGGACCGGCCTTGAAGAAGTGATGCACGGCCTCGTCGGTGGTCTGGGTAATGTCCCACTTGGCGATGGCGTCGGCCATGGTCTTGCTGTGTACCGTCGGCAGGTCTGTATGCAACAGGCCGCCACGGGCCAGCGACCCGAGGATGCTGAAGATCCCGCCGGCGCGGTGCACGTCTTCCATGTGGTACTTCTGGATGTTTGGCGCGACCTTGCACAGTTGCGGCACGCTGCGAGACAAGCGGTCGATGTCGCGCAGGTCGAAATCGATCTCGGCTTCCTGGGCGGCGGCCAGCAAATGCAGGATGGTATTGGTGGAACCGCCCATGGCGATGTCCAGGGTCATGGCGTTTTCGAACGCCTTGAAGTTGGCGACATTGCGCGGCAATACCGACTCATCGTTCTCGCCGTAGTAGCGCTTGCACAGCTCGACGATGGTCCGGCCGGCCTGCAGGAACAACTGTTCGCGATCGCTGTGGGTGGCCAGCGTCGAACCGTTGCCCGGCAACGCCAGGCCCAGGGCCTCGGTCAGGCAGTTCATCGAGTTGGCGGTGAACATGCCGGAGCAAGAGCCGCAGGTCGGGCAGGCGCTGCGTTCGTACTCGGCGACCTTCTCGTCGGAGGCGCTGGAGTCGGCGGCGATCACCATGGCGTCGACCAGGTCCAAGCCGTGGCTGGCGAGCTTGGTCTTGCCGGCTTCCATCGGACCACCGGAAACGAAGATGACCGGGATGTTCAGGCGCAGGGCGGCCATGAGCATGCCAGGGGTGATCTTGTCGCAGTTGGAGATACAGACGATGGCGTCGGCGCAATGGGCGTTGACCATGTATTCGACCGAGTCGGCGATGATCTCGCGGCTCGGCAACGAATACAGCATGCCGTCGTGGCCCATGGCGATGCCGTCGTCCACGGCGATCGTGTTGAATTCCTTGGCGACGCCGCCGGCGCGTTCGATTTCACGAGCGACCAGTTGTCCCAGATCCTTGAGATGCACGTGGCCCGGTACGAACTGGGTGAAGGAGTTGGCAATGGCGATGATCGGCTTCTTGAAGTCGTCATCCTTCATCCCCGTGGCGCGCCACAATGCGCGGGCGCCGGCCATGTTGCGGCCATGGGTGGATGTCTTGGAACGATAATCAGGCATGGAGCACTCCGGGCGGCTAATCAGGTACTTATCAGGTATCAATGGGGAAGTGAGCTTCTGTTGACGTCCGGAACACCCGGGATTGGCGGTGTGTCCGGAAGTGGCCGATGACTGTGCAGGATCGCTGCGCGCCTCAGCATGAGCTCATAAACCCGCCGGGGATGAATGGCGATGAATGTCGCGATTCTACACCGCTGGCGCCAGGATGAAATGACGCAAAGCGCTGATCGAGACCAATGTCGCGCCTGGAATGACGACTGGCAGCGTTCAGCCGCAAGATAAGCCGAACGGCATCGACCGGGGAAGTGCTCGCTATCGATCAGCGGGGCAGGGCCGTAGCCCCGTCCCGCCCGGCCTCAGCTATTAGGTAACAACCGGCAAGTGATGCTCTTGATATAGCGGGTTTCGGCGATTGCCGGGTGCACCGGATGGTCTGGTCCCTGGCCGCCGCGTTCGAGCAGTTGAATGTTGCGGTCCAGGTGACGGGCGCTGGTCAGCAGGATGTTCTGCAGATCGTCTTCGGGCAGGTGCATCGAGCACGACGCGCTGACGAGGATGCCGTCTTTGCTGAGCAGGCGCATGGCTTGCTCGTTGAGGCGGCGGTAGGCGCCTTCGCCGTTCTTCAGGTCTTTCTTGCGTTTGATGAAGGCCGGTGGGTCGGCGACGATCACGTCGAAGCGCTCTTCGCTGGCCTTGAGTTCCTTCAGGGCTTCGAAGACGTCGCCTTCGATGCAGGTCAGCTTCTCGGCGAAGCCGTTCAGCGCGGCGTTGCGCTCGACACCGTCGAGGGCGAAGGCCGAGGCGTCGACGCAGAACACTTCACTGGCGCCGAACGCTGCGGCTTGCACGCCCCAGCCGCCGATGTAGCTGAACAGATCCAGTACACGCTTGCCCTTGGCATACGGCGCCAGGCGTGCGCGGTTCATGCGGTGATCGTAGAACCAGCCGGTTTTCTGGCCTTCCATGACCGGCGCTTCGAACTTCACGCCGTTCTCTTCCAGCGCCACCCACTCCGGCACGAGGCCGAACACGGTCTCGACGTAGCGGTTCAGGCCTTCGGCGTCGCGGGCGGCGGAGTCGTTCTTGAACAGGATGCCGCTGGGTTTCAGCACCTGGGTGAGGGCGGCGATCACGTCCTCCTTATGCGCTTCCATGGTCGCGGAGGCGATCTGCACGACCAGGATGTCGCCGAAACGGTCGACCACCAGGCCCGGCAGCAGGTCGGAATCACCATAGACCAGGCGATAGAATGGTTTGTCGAACAGCCGCTCGCGCAGGGACAACGCTACGTTGAGACGATGCACCAGCAGCGACTTGTCCAGTGGCAGCTTCACATCTCGGGACAGCAGGCGCGCGCAGATCAGGTTGTTGGGGCTCATCGCAACGATGCCCAGCGGCTTGCCGCCTGCAGCCTCGAGGATTGCCTGGTCGCCGGCCTTGAAGCCGTGCAGCGGGGTGGCGGCCACGTCGATTTCGTTACTGTAGACCCACAGGTGGCCGGCGCGCAGGCGACGGTCGGCGTTGGCTTTGAGGCGCAGGCTAGGCAGGGACATGACGTCGCTCCGGAAAAAAGAGCGGGAGTATACCGTGTTGCGGAGATTGGCGGGCTTGAAGGACGATCGGTGGCCTGTATCGGATCCATCTTTAAGGGTTAGAATCCTTGCCTGGCCCAGAGTGCGTACCCATGTCCAAAGAGCTTACCGCCGAACAGATCCAACAGTCCCTTCAAGGCATCAGCGTGCCGCCCCAGCCGCAGATCATGGTGGATTTGCAGATGGAGCAGTACATGCCCGATCCGGACCTGGAGACCATCGCCAAGCTGATTTCCCAGGATCCGGGACTCTCGGGTGCCTTGCTCAAGATCGTCAATTCGCCCTATTACGGCTTGAGCAACAAGATCACCTCGATCCAGCGCGCCGTGAACCTGCTGGGCAGCCGCTCGATCATCAACCTGATCAATGCGCAATCGATCAAGGGCGAGTTGCACGATGATGCGATCGTGGTCCTGAATCGCTTTTGGGACACCGCCCAGGACGTGGCTATGACCTGCCTGACCCTCGCCAAGCGCGTCGGTCTGCAGAACGGTGACGAAGCCTACGCGCTGGGGTTGTTCCATGATTGCGGCGTGCCACTGATGCTCAAGCAGTTCCCCACGTACATGAGCGTGTTGGAGGAGGCCTATGCCAACGCCAGCGCCGAATGCCGCGTGGTGGATACCGAAAACCGCGTGTTCAACACCAACCATGCGGTGGTCGGCTATTACACATCCAAGTCCTGGCGCCTGCCGGATCATGTCAGCCAGGCCATCGCCAACCATCACAATGCGCTGGCAATTTTCAGCGACGAGTCTTCGCGCAATAACAGCCCGCTGAAGAACCTCTTGGCGATCCTGAAGATGTCCGAAAACATCTGCGCGTCCCATCGGGTATTGGGCAATCAGACCGAAGATCGCGAGTGGCAGTGCGTCGGGCCGCTGGTACTCGATTACATAGGGTTGTCGGAGTACGACTTCCAGACCCAGAAACAGGAAATTCGCGACCTGGCCACTCGTTGAGTGCCAACCGTCGCCTGACTCGAGAACCCCATGCCAGAACTGCCGGAAGTCGAAACCACTCGTCGCGGAATTGCGCCGCACCTTGAAGGGCAGCGGGTCAGCCGCGTGCTGGTGCGCGATGGCCGCTTGCGCTGGCCTATTCCGGAAGATCTCGACGTGCGGCTCTCGGGGCAGCGCATCGTTCAGGTGGAGCGGCGCGCGAAGTACCTGTTGATCAATGCCGAGGTTGGCACGCTGATCAGTCACCTCGGCATGTCCGGCAACCTTAGGCTGGTTGAAATCGGCATGCCCGCCGCCAAACATGAGCATGTCGACATAGAGTTGGAGTCCGGCCTGGCCTTGCGCTATACCGATCCTCGGCGCTTTGGGGCGATGCTCTGGAGTCTCGACCCGCTCAACCACGAACTCCTGATTCGCCTGGGGCCGGAACCGCTGACCGACCTGTTTGATGGGGAGCGACTTTTCCAGCTTTCGCGCGGGCGTTCGATGGCGGTCAAGCCGTTCATCATGGACAACGCGGTGGTGGTTGGCGTCGGCAACATCTATGCGACAGAAGCGCTGTTTGCCGCCGGGATCGATCCGCGTCGCGAGGCGGGCAGCATCTCTCGGGCGCGTTACCTGAAGCTGGCGATCGAGATCAAACGCATCCTCGCCCATGCCATCGAGCGTGGCGGGACCACGCTGCGGGACTTCATTGGCGGCGATGGCCAGCCCGGTTATTTCCAGCAGGAATTGTTCGTGTACGGGCGGGGCGGGCAGTCATGCAAGGTTTGCGGCACGGGGCTGCGGGAGATCCGCCTGGGCCAGCGTGCGAGCGTCTGGTGTCCACGCTGCCAGAGCTGATTCGTCCTACGGTCTATAGTCAGTAGTCATACTGTCTAGCCGAAGGATCGCCCCCATGAATCTGCTTCGACCTTTAGTTCTGGCACTCTCGCTGAGTGTCGGTATGCCTGTCCTGGCAAACACTGAGAGCGGTGACCCGCGCTATACCATCCAGAATCCGCCTGCCTTCGCCATGATCGGCGACTTGCTGATTGCCCGTCCGTTGCTACTCGCGGCCACCGTGATCGGTGCCGGGGCGTTCGTCGTATCGTTGCCGTTCACCGCGTTGGGTGGCGGAGTTGGCGACGCGGGGAAGGCGTTGGTGGTTGACCCGGCGAAAGCCACCTTCGTACGCTGCCTGGGGTGTATTGGAGAAGGGTTTGAGCGGCAGGAGTGAGCCCTGTAGGCTCGTCCGAAAACTCAAGCCTTGCCGGTAATCTTGCGGTATTTCTCCATCAGCTGTTCTTCCGTCTCCGGATGAGCCTCGTCTAGCGGGATGCAGTCCACCGGACAGACTTGCTGGCACTGGGGTTCGTCGTAATGGCCGACGCACTGAGTGCACAGGTTCGGGTCGATGACGTAGATTTCCTCGCCTTGGGAAATGGCTTCGTTCGGGCACTCGGGTTCGCAGACGTCGCAATTGATGCAGTCGTCGGTGATGATCAGGGACATGCAGACTCCGGCCGGGGCGTTGGGCCCGGGCAGTTGAAAACGAATAGGCGCAATTGTGCCGCAATCAAGAGCGCAGTGCACGCAGGGGCGATGGGCTGCGCCTGCTTGGCGGTCTGGCCGCGAAGTGAGTCGCGACCAGAGAGGGCTATTTCTTGAAGCGCAGGGTCAGCGCATCGGCCACGGCTGGGTGCACGAACTTGGTGATGTCGCCGCCCAAGGCCGCGATTTCACGCACCAGGGTCGAAGAGATGAAGGAATAACGCTCCGACGGCGTCAGGAACAGGCTCTCGACGTCCGGCGCCAATTGTCGGTTCATGTTGGCCAGTTGGAATTCATATTCGAAGTCCGATACCGCGCGCAGGCCCCGCAGGAACACGTTCGCGTTCTTTTCCTTGGCGAAATGCGCCAGCAGCGTCGAAAAGCCAACCACTTCCACGTTGGGCAGATGCTTGGTGACCTCACGCGCCAGCTCCACACGTTGTTCCAGCGGGAACAGCGGGTTTTTCTTCGGGCTGGCGGCGACGGCAATGATTACATGGTCGAACAGGCGCGAGGCGCGTTCGACCAGATCGCCATGGCCCTTGGTAATAGGGTCGAAGGTACCTGGGTACAACACTCGGTTCATCGCGTCGTCCTGGCGGGAGTCCGTTGGGGAGTCGGATGGTATCGCAGCCTTCTCGGTCGGCCAAGTCGGCTGTTGGGTAAGAACGCACTATAGACGTTGCGAATATTCGATATTTTCATGTTTTTTCCAACCGTTCGGCCAGGGCAGTCGCCAGTTGCGCGGTCAATCCATAGACCGACAACTGCGGATTGGCGCCGATGCTGGTGGGAAACAGCGAGCCGTCGTGGATCGAAAGATTGTCCAGTTGATGATGACGTCCGAGGCTGTCGGTCACCGCGGTCTTTGGCTCTTCGCCCATTGCGCACCCGCCCATGACATGGGCGCTGCCCAGGCGGGTGCGGTACAAGGCAAGGTCGAGTTCGTCGATCAGCATGCGAGCTTCGGCCAGGGTTTTCACATACCGCGCATCACTGTGCATTGGCATGACTGCCCGGGCTCCGCCGGCGAACTGGATCTCGGCCATGCTGTGGAATGCCCGGCGCAAGCCGTCCCAGGCATACGGCGAAACGTGGTAGTCGAGCACCGGCGTGCCGTCGCTGCGCAATTCGACGCTGCCGCCAGTGCTGTCCGGATGAAAGCCATCGCGTAGCAGCGCCAGCATGGCATGGGTATGAGGCAGTTGCGCCATGTGCAGGGCGTTTTCGCCGCCGAACCCGCCCAGCAGCGTAGCGGCAAGGGCCGGGTGCAGGGGTGGGACTTCGAGCTTGTAGGACATTTTGCCGGAGACGCCGTCCTGCCATTGGAAATGATCCGAATAAATTGACTGCGGCGCGCCGTAGAACGGGTTGATGACTTCGTCGAATTGCCCGGCGGACATGTTCACCAGATGCAGGAAGGTGCGCTTGCCAAGGCGTTTATGCGGGTCCGGCGCATCGGAGCGCAGCAGCAGGGCTGGGCTGTTGATGCCACCGCCGGCCAGTACGTAATGCCTGGCCCTGACGGTGATGCGCCGCCCGGTGGGCGCTACGCAGCGCTCGTCCATGGCTTGGCACTCCAGGCCGGCGACCGCATCGTTCTTGATGACGAGGCGCTCAACCCGCGCCAGGTAAAGCAGCGCGCCGCCCTTGTCCAACGTGGCGGGTATGGTGGTGACAAGCATTGATTGCTTGGCGTTGGTCGGGCAGCCCATGCCGCAGTAACCCAGGTTCCAGCAGCCGCGCACATTGCGCGGGATGACGTGCCAACTGTAGCCCAGGCGTTCACAGCCTTTGCGGATCACGTCGTTGTTGGCATTGGGTGGGATCAACCACGGCGCCACGCCGAGGCGCTGTTCCATCCGCTCGAACCAGGGCGCCATCTGCGCCGGGTCGTGCCCCTTGACGTTGTGCTCGGCCGCCCAGTGGTCGAGGGTTTGCGCCGGCGTGCGGAAGCTGGAAGTCCAGTTGATCAACGTCGTGCCGCCCACTGCCCGGCCTTGGAGAATGGTAATGGCGCCGTCCTTGCTCATGCGACCAAGGCCTTCTTGGTACAGGCTGGTATAGGCTTGGTCTTCGAGCAGCTTGAAGTCATGGCTGGTCTTGAGCGGGCCTTCCTCGATCAGCAAAACGTTGAAGCCGGCGGCGCTGAGAATTTCCGCCGTGGTGCCACCGCCGGCGCCGCTGCCGATAATTGCCACGTCCGCTTCCAGCGTCAGGTCCTCGGACAATTGCGCGCCGTTGTAGGTGGTCCAGCCACGGGCGAGGCCTTCGCGGAACGGGTCGAGTACGGGCATGCTCGGGCTCTCTTGTTGGCATGGGGTTGCGATGGGGCATTTTCAGGAGGGGCGTGCCTGGCTTTCAGATCGCTGGCGGCCCCGGATACCCGCAGTGGGCCCAGGACTCGGGCCGGCTGTACCAGGCCATCATGACCATTTGCAGCAACGAGCTGTGACCTTGGCGCAGCAGGCTCAGCGAGCTGTTTTCCCAGCGCGACAGAAAATCTTGGATGTCATGGACGCTGGCGTTTTCCCACGCGCCCCAGACTCCAGTCAGCGGTCCGCGGGTTACTCCCAGCGTGAGTACGTCGAATAACTGGCGCGTGAGCTTGAGCATGGACGGCGACAGATGCGCCAGTCCACGATCCAGGCTTTGCAGCGTGGCACCAGCGGCGGCGGGGATTGTTCCAGCCGCCACGGCGGCGTCCAGCATCACTGGAATGACGGCGTGCAAAAATGGCAGGTCGCTATCGCGCAGGGCCAACAATCCATTGGCCGGCTGACTGGACGAGCAACCGCTCAGGCTGGCGCCCACACCAACGGTTGCCAAAAAAGCGCTGGCGCCCAGGCTTAATTGCAGCAGGCCGCGTCGTGACAGGGCGGGCGTATCGGTCAGGCTTGGGTTCATTATTGTTATTACCCGGGAGACCATCGTTAGCGGATGAACAGCTTTTGGATCAGCTTCTGCAGCGGCTTGCCATAGGGCGGATAAATCAGCTTCGCGGCGTTGAATCGTTGTTTGGTCAGCACGCTCTTGGCCTTGCTGAAGGTCAGAAATCCCTCGTGGCCGTGATAATGCCCCATCCCCGAGGCGCCAATGCCGCCAAACGGCATGTCGTCCTGGGCCACGTGCAACAGGGTGTCGTTCAGGCATACGCCGCCGGAATGGGTGTGTTCGAGCACGCGATTCTGTTCGGCCTTGTTGTAGCCGAAGTAGTAGAGCGCCAGCGGACGTGGCCGCTGGTTAATGTAGGCAAATGCCTGGTCGAGGTGCTCGTAAGGCACGATGGGTAGCAGTGGCCCGAAGATTTCGTCCTGCATGACGGTCATGTCATCGGTGACGTTGAGCAAAAGGCTGTGGGCCATGCGTCGGCCCTGGCCCTGGTCGAACAACTCGATCAACAGCGCGCCCTTGCTGGTGGCATCGCTGATATAGCCGTTGAGTCGCGCCAGTTGTCGTTCATTGATAATCGCGGTGTAGTCCGGATTGTCGCTCAGCGTCGGATAGAACCCGCGAACGGCCTCGCGATATGCCTCGACAAACGCCCCGACACGATTCTGGGGGACCAGCACATAATCCGGCGCCACACAGGTTTGCCCGGCATTGAGGGTCTTGCCGAAGGCGATGCGCTCGGCGGCGTCCTTGAGTGGCACGTCGTCTGAAACGATGGCGGGAGATTTGCCGCCGAGCTCGAGGGTCACGGGGGTCAGGTTTTCAGCGGCGGCACGCATCACGTGCTTGCCGATGCTGGTGGCGCCAGTGAACAGCAGGTGGTCGAACGGCAACCTGGAGAACGCGACGCCGACATCCGCCTCGCCAAGCACGACGCACACCAGATCCTGGGGAAAGATCCGCGCCAGCAATTGCTTGAGCAACAAACCAGTGGCGGGGGTCGATTCGCTGAGCTTGAGCATCACCCGGTTACCCGCCGACAACGCCCCCACCAAGGGACCGATGGCCAGGAAAAGTGGATAGTTCCACGGCACGATGACCCCGACCACGCCCAGCGGCTGATAGACCACTTTCGCCGACGCCGGCTGGAAGGCGAGGCCGACCTTGCGCCGGGAAGGCTTCATCCAACCCTTGAGGTGTCGGCTGGCGTAATGAATGCCATGCAGGCTCGGCATCAGCTCGGCCAGCAACGTTTCGTCTGCGCTGCGGTGGCTGAAATCCTCGCTGATGGCATCGATCAGCGCCTGCCGTTCGTTGCTCAACAGTTCACGCAATGCCTTGAGCCATTGCAGGCGTTGTTCGGCCGGTGGCATCGGGTGAGCGGTGTAGGCTTGGCGCTGGGCGGCAAAGAGTGCTTGGAGTTCGTCCAGGTGCTGTTGAGACTCGTGCAAATATGCTACGTCGGCAGGCATGGCGGCACCGGATAATTGTTATAGTCGCTGCTTTCTAGAGTTTATGCTCTAAAAAGTCAAATGAGCGGTGGAAAATGGCTTGGGTTTTATCCTGTGTCCGATAGGTCGTAAGATGCCCTTCAATTACTTTTTCATTAAAGCCCAAGCCATGGCCCCACGAATAAAAACCAGCGAGCGCATCGTGCAGAACAGCCTGGAGTTGTTCAACCGGCAGGGCGAGCGCAGCATCAGCACCAATCACATCGCCGCCCACATGGACATGTCCCCGGGGAATCTCTATTACCATTTCCCCAACAAGCAGGCGATTATCGCCGTGCTGTTCAGTGAATACGAAAACCTGGTGGACAGCTTCCTGCGCCCGCCTCAGGGGCGGCTAGCCACGGTGGACGACAAGCGTTTCTATCTGCAGGAACTGCTATCGGCAATGTGGCGCTACCGCTTCCTGCATCGAGATCTGGAGCATCTGCTCGACAGTGACCCCGAACTTGCGGCGCGCTACCGACGGTTTTCCCAGCGCTGCCTGATTCATGGCACCGCTATCTACGAGGGCTTTGTTGCCGCTGGCATCCTGGAGATGGACCGCGTGCAGATCGAGTCGCTGACGCTCAACGCCTGGATCATCCTGACCTCCTGGGTACGGTTCCTCTGCACTACCCGGGAAAACTCCAGCCATCTGAGCGAACAGGCCATCAAGCGTGGCGTGTATCAAGTGCTCGTGCTGGAGGCGGGTTTCGTGACCGATCAAGCCCGCGAAGCGGTGAGTGCATTGTTCAAAGAATATTATGTCCCCCTGGCCCAGACCCTGGAGGAAGGGCAGTAGGATCGGACCCTCTGAACCCGTTACAGGAGCTCATCATGCCCATCGCCCAACTCATCAGTCCCCAAGGCCTTGAACAGAGGCGAACAGATCCCGGGCTGGTGATTCTCGATTGTCGTTTTGCCTTGGAGGATCCGGACTACGGCCAACGCAGCTACGCCGAAGGCCATATTGCCGGAGCGTCGTTCGCGGACCTTGAGCGGGATCTGAGCGGGCCGGTGATCAAGGGTGTGACCGGGCGCCATCCGCTGCCCGATCCTGAAGCCTTGATAGCGCGCCTGCGTGCCTGGGGCATCGGCAATGACAGCGCCATCGTGCTGTACGACGATGGTCCCGGCGCCTATGCCGCCCGGGCTTGGTGGCTGCTGGTGTGGCTGGGCAAGCGTGACGGTGTCTACATCCTGGATGGTGGTCTCAAGGCCTGGCACTCGGCCGGCTTGCCGCTGAGTCTCGATCCACCTGCACGTCAGCCTGGGACGTTCAGCGGTTCGGCGGACGCGAATCTGCTGTTCGACGCCGAAACATTGCAACAGCGCCTCGGCCAGTCGGACATGACGCTGCTGGATGCACGGGCGCTGCCCCGTTTCAAGGGCGAAGTCGAGCCGATCGATCCGGTCGCCGGGCACATTCCAGGTGCGCAATGCGCGGCCTTCACCGACAACCTCGGCACGGATGGACGATTCCTCCCGGTCGATCAGCTCAAGCAGCGCTTCGCTACAAAGCTGGGCGATCGCTCACCGACCGAATTGGTGGCCTATTGCGGCTCCGGCGTGACGGCCTGCCACAACCTGTTTGCCCTGTGCCTGGCTGGGTATCCGTTGGGCAAGTTATATGCGGGGTCCTGGAGCGAGTGGATCAATGATCCGCAGCGGGGCGTTGCGAAGGGCGAGTAATGCCATGCGAGGCCAAGCTGGCCAGCCATTCAGGTATGCGTCGTTCGAGATAGTAGTCCGGACGCCGCAATGTTCCGTCGACAAATCCGACATGTCCGCCCTGGGCATGTAATTCGAGTTGGGTGGAGGCTGACAGCTCCGCCGGTTCGGGCAAGCTGTGGGGGAACACGAACGGATCGTCGGCGGCCTGGATAAGCAGGGTCGGGGTTCTTATCCCGGTGATGAAATAGCGGCTGGAGGCGCGACGATAATAATCAGCCGCATCCGAGTACCCGTGCAGCGGCGCGGTCACTCGGCCATCGAAATCCCAGAACGTGCGCATGTTGTCCAGCGAGCCCAGCGCGGCCAGGGCGGCAAGCCCTTCATGACGCCCGTCATGTTGGAATTGACGCTGTTTGTTGCGCACGTAGGCGAGCATTTCTCGCATGAAATGAGCTTGGTAGAACTTGGAAAACCCTTGCCCGATGCGGTCGGCGCATTGATCCAGACGGAACGGCACTGAAACCGCCACTGCTCCCTGCAACTGACTGTCGTTGCCGGTTTCCCCCAAATGCTTGAGCAACACGTTGCCGCCGAGTGAATAACCCACCGCGAACAACGGTGCCAACGGCCGCCGGGCCCGAAGGTGAGCGATAGCGGCGGCCAGGTCTTCGCTGACGCCCGAATGATAGCTACGGGGCAACAGGTTGGGTTCTCCCGAGCACCCGCGCCAGTTCAAGGCGACGCTGGCCCAGCCCTTAGCGCCGAGCGCTCGCTGCAGGCCGGCCACATAGGGCGAGTTGGAGGAGCCGGTGAGCCCATGGAGTACTAACACCAATGGTGCGTCGGCACTGTGCGGGCCGTGCCAGTCGAGATCCAGGAAGTCACCGTCTTCAAGCCACAGCCGTTCGCGCTCGCGTTCGATGTGGACCGTCTTGCGCCAAAGCGGCCCCCATAGCGTCTGCAGGTGTGGATTAGCCAGGCCGAAGGCCGGTGTAAATCTTTGGCTGGACATAGAGAAGTCTACAGGCACGTCGGATCTCGTCATTTCAAGCATAGGCGCCAGGCGTGGAGGTGCGCTTGGCGCGGCAGCTCTAAATTGCCATAAAGGCCTGCGCGACGCGACATCTGTTCTGTGGAAGGGGATCGGTCGACGGTGGCACTGGCGCTGGCAAGGGTTGCTGCTCGACCGTGGGGCCCACCGTCACAACGTGCCAGGCGTCGGCTTCGAAATGGCGGTTCAGTGTGTCCTTTATTTGCCTGGGGGCCAGTGTCTGCATCTGTTGGACGGTGTAGTCCAGATCCAGCGGCAGGTCATCTCGATTTATCCTGACCAATTGATCGAGAATCTGTGCATTGTTGGCGCTGTCATGAGCAATCGAACTCCGCATCCGGCCTTTCAGTTGGTCAACTTCCTGTTGCGTTGGCCCGCCGCGCAGATAGTCGGTGAACATTGAACGCACCAACGCCTGAGTGCCTTGGTTGAAGTGTGGACTGGTCCGAAGTGAGATGATCGCCAGGGCGCCATCGGCCCAGTCCCAGTGCAGGATCTCGGTGCCATACACCAGGCCGCGCTTTTCCCTCAGCTCCGTCATTAACCGGTTCTTGAAAATCATGTTCGCCGCATCCAGCGCAAGATAGTCGGCATGCTTGCGCGGCACGCTGGGCTGGGCGAGCAGAAGTTGGGTTTGTTGCTGCGCCCGTTCCAGATGGCTATTGGTTGGCGTGCCAACCGAGGAGGGGGCGTTGGGACCGTCGGCCTGGCTGGTGCCGGGCAAGGCGCTGCTGATTTGTTGGCTGATCAGTTGGGCCTGTTCGAGCGTCAGGTCGCCGACCAAGGTGACCTGCGCCGTCGCAGCCGAGTAGGCTTGCCGATGGAAGTCCTGTACCGCTTGGCGTGTCAGAGCGTCCAGCGCCTCGTTCGTGCCGAACATCGGTTGGGCATAGGGGTGCTTGGGGGCCAGTTGTTCCTTGAGGTGTTGGTGCGCGATGTCCGTCGGGTTCTGTCGGTCACGCAGAAGTATGTCTTTCGCCTCGTTTTTCACCCTTGCCAATGCTTCATCACTGAGCAATGGGTTGCCCAATATTTGCGAAAACAACCGCAGGGCTGGGGTGCGCTTTTCCGTTTCGCTCAAACTGCGCAAGGAAAATGCGCTGCGTTGCGAATCTATCCCCATGCCGAGCCTTGCCCCCAGGCTCTGAAAGGTGTCGATGATCGCTTGATGGCTTTCCATGCCTGGCACGCCTTCGTTGAGCATGCTGTAGGTTACGCCGGCGAGGCCGGGGATAGTGCTCCGGGCGCTTCCCGCCTCGAAGCTGACATGGACATCGAACATCGGCGATGCCGTCGTACGGACGAACAAGACCTTGCTGCCTGCTGTTGTCTTCCAGCCCTTGACGGCCAGGGGGCGCGGCTTTGCTGCGACGATGCCAGGTTCAAGCAGCGATTGCAGGCGCACAGTGGAGCCATTCGAAACGGTATCGGCCAAGGCTTGCGCGCAGCAACCCAACAGTGCGATGCCCAGCATCGCAAGACAGCCAACCTGAGCTGATTTATTCATGGGTTTGCTCCCCTTGAATGTGCGCTATGGTCAGGCGATCACGGGTCAGATAGGTCGCGGCGGCTTGTCGGATGTCATCCGGGGTTACTTTTTTCAGCTCGGCAATTTCGTCGTTCATCAATCGCCAGGGCAGTCCGTTGCTCACCAAGGAGCCGAGGAAATGGGCCTGGCCCTCTATTGAGTCCTGGCCGTAAATGTTTTGTGCGATCAGTTGCGTGCGGGCACGTTCCAGTTCATCAGGCGCGGGGGGATCGGTTCGTAGCTTGTCAAGTTCTTGCCACACGCGCGCCTCGGCGTCATTGAGCGAGCCGGTGTAGGCATTGGAGATACGGCCGTCGATCAACAGAAGAGCGTCGCCACGTCCCAGCCAGTTGTAATGGGAGGATAGGGCGGAGAACAGCGGAGTCTTGAATTGAAGCTGCGATTGCAGTCGGGCGCTGCTTGAGCCTGCCAGTAGCATTTGGAGCAAGCGCAAGGCGTACACGGTCCGAGGAGGCTCAGCGGTCACCAGCACCGGGACATTGAATGCCATGAGAAATTGCGTAGCGGAGTCGGGTACGTCGAGGATGAGCCTGCGTTCGCCGGGTCGGTCCAGCTCCAGCGGTGCCCGCGACGCGGTGAAAGGACGGGCGGCTACCGCCCCAAAGTAAGTTTGTGCCAGCAGCTTGACTTGCTCAAGCGTGACATCGCCAACCACGACCAACACGGCATTGCCGGGCGCATAGCGGGTTTGATACCAGTCGCGCAAGTCAGCAATGTCGAGTCGCCGCAGGTCGTGCATCCAGCCGATGGTGGGCGTGCGGTAGCCACTTGAAAGATGGGCCAGGCTAAGAAAGCGTTCCAGGGCCAGCTCTCCGGGGTGGTCCTGGTTCTCGCGCCGTTCCTCCTGGATGACGGCAATTTCCGGCAACCAGTCTTCGGCGCGCAGGTGAGCGGTCGACATGAGGTCTGCCATCAGTTCGAACGCGACACCCAGGTGACGAGGCTCAAGGGTTTGATGATGTACGGTGAAATCTTCCCCGGTAAAGGCATTGTATTGGGCGCCCAGGGTATCCAGGGTTTTCATGGCCTCGCCCGCACAACTCTTGTGGCTACCTTTGTAAACCATATGTTCCAGCGCGTGAGACAGTCCCGAGCGGCTCGGCGCTTCGTCGGCCGAACCGACTTTAAACCAGAGTTGCGAGCTGACCAGAGGAGCACGATGATCTTCGCGCACGACCACTTTCAGGCCATTGTCCAGGGTGAACTCGTGGGTGGGGGGAGAATCGGCTACCGCCACTAGCGGTACCAACCAGAAGAAAAGCAGCATCCTGCTGCGAAAAACGTCCATGGGTAAAATCGTCCTCAGTGGTTCACAAAATTGTGTCACTCACTGTGGCGTTTCCAGGATGGCGGCGTGCGGTAACTAAGTACCGCACCTTCCAAGCGTTTTTCGGTTCACGCGGGTGCGACTGCTCCAGCGGTGCGTTGCCAGAGCGCGTAGAAGACCCGGCCGGATTTCTGCTCGCGATGCAGGCGCCAATTGCTCGGCATACCGAGTGTCGAGGGCGCTGTTTCGCTTTCGGTGTAGACCCATGCATCGTCCGCCAGCCATTGTCGGTCTTCAAGCAAGGCGCACACGGCAGGCAACAGATTCTGATTGAAGGGCGGGTCGAGGAAGACGAGGTCGAAGGGCGTCGACGGTTGACCTTCCAGATAGCGCAACGCATCGGCCGTCTGCACTTGGCCGACGGTGCAACGCAGGGTGCCCAGGTGTTCTTTCAGGCTGGAGACCGCCAGGCTGCTGGCATCCAGCGCCTGCCCCATGGCGGCGCCACGGGACAGCGCCTCAAGGAACAGCGCGCCGCTACCGGCGAATGGGTCGAGTACCCTGGCACCTGCTACGTAGGGCGCGAGCCAGTTGAACAAAGTTTCACGAACCCGGTCCGGGGTCGGGCGCAAGCCTGGGGCATCCGGGAAGCTCAAGCGTCGGCTGCGCCATTCGCCGCCGATGATGCGCAACTGGTTCACTCCGTTGTGCACGGGTTTCTTGCTGGAATTGGATGGGCGGGCCATTAGTGCTCCGGGACCCCGAGCGGCTGCTCGGCAGGTTTGTCAGTGGGGGCCGGCAACGGCTCTTGCGGCACGGTCGGGCCAGCGGTGACGATGACCATCTTGTCCGTGCTCAGGTGTTTGTTCAGTGCTGCCTTGACTTGCTCGACCGTCAGCTCCTGCGACTGGCGCATGAAATCTTCCAGGTAGCTCAGCGGCAAATCGTAGAAGCCCATGGCACCGAGCTGGCCAACGATGTCGGCGTTACTGGCGGTGGATAACGGAAAGCTCCCGGCCAGCTCGCGCTTGGCATCGTCGAGTTCCTTTTGGGTCGGGCCGTTCTTGAGGTAATCGGCGAATACGTCCTGCACCAGCTTGAGCGTGCCTTCGCTCATCTGCGCACGGGTTTGCAGATTGATCATGAACGGGCCGCGGGCCTGCATGGCGGTGAAGCCGGAATAGACGCCATAGGTCAGGCCGCGTTTTTCACGGACTTCGGTCATCAACCGCGTACCGAAACCACCGCCACCGAGGATCTGGTTGCCCAGGGACACGGCTGCATAGTCTGGATCGTCCCGATCGATGCCCAGTTGCGCGAGCATCAGGTTGGTCTGCTTGGATGGGAACTCGATGTGGTGGACGCTCGCTTTCGGCTCCACCGGTGGCGGTGTTTTCGCCAGCGCGGGGCCTTTGGGCAGTGCGCCGGACACCTGGTTGGCGATGGCTTCGGCCTCGGCACGGGACAGGTCCCCCACCAACGCGATCACGGCGTTGCCAGCCGCGTAGGCCTTGGCGTGGAAAGCCTGGGCCTGGGCCAGGGTGATCGGCGGAATGCTTTGCGCGGTGCCGTCGCTGGAATGGGCGTAGGGATGATCGCCATACAAGCGCTTCATCAATTCCAGGCCCGCCAGTTTGCCGGGGTTCTGCTTCTGGTACTCGAAGCCGGCGAGCATCTGGTTCTTGATACGCGCGAAGGAATCGGCGGGAAAAGTCGGCTTGCCGACCACTTCGGCAAACAGTTTCAACGCCGGCTCACGCTTGTCCGCCGCGCTGAGGCTGCGCAGCGAGGCCACCGCCATGTCTCGAAAGGCACCGTTGCCAAAATCCGCGCCAAGGCTTTCGAACCCTTCGGCGATGGTGCCGACGTCCTTGCCAGCCACACCTTCGTTAAGCATGGCGTTGGTCAATTGCGCGAGCCCGGGAACGTCGCCGTCCTGGCTGCTGCCGGCAGCGAAGGTCAGGCGCAGGTCGAACATCGGCAACTCGCGGGCCTCGACGAACAGCACCTTGGCACCGTCAGCGGTTTTCCAGGTTTGTACGTTGAGCTGGCGACGGCTGGGTGGCTTGCCGTCCAGCTCGGCCAGTGATTGCAGCTTTTTACCGGACTTGGCGTTGTCCAGGGCCTGGCTGGCGGTGACGTCAGTGGCCGGCAGCAAATAGAACGCCAGCGCTCCAGCCACCGCGATGAATGCCAGGGAGATCAGGGGCCCCCGGCGCGATAAAATGCGCTCACTCATGAGCTTTCTCCTCGGGCAGGACGTGCGCGACGCTCAGGCGCGAGCGGGTGAAATACCGCTGGGCTGCCTTCTGGATGTCTTGCGGGGTCACGCTTTGCAGTTCGGCGAGTTCGGTGTCCATCAGCTTCCAGGACAAACCGACTGTTTCCAGCTGGCCGATGGCAGTGGCCTGGCTGGTGATCGAATCACGTTCGTACACCAGGCCGGCGATGACTTGGGCGCGCACGCGCTCCAGTTCCGCGGCAGTCGGGGCGGTGGTTTTCAATTGTTCGAGCAAGCGCCACAAACCGGCTTCGGCCTGGGCCAGGGTCTTGTTCTTTTGGGTGTTGGGCGTTGCCGACAAGGTGAACAGCGTATCGCCACGGGTGAAGGCGTCGTAATTCGACGAGCCGCCGGAGACCAACTCTTCGCCACGCTCCAGCTGTGCCGGAATCCGTCCGCTGTAGCCGCCGTCCAACAGGGCCGAGATCAGCCGCAGCGCGTTGACCGAAGCCTTGTCCGTGGCGGTGGCGATGCTTGGCACATTGAAGGCGAGCATGACACTCGGCAGTTGGGTCTGCACATGCAGGGTAATCTTGCGCTCGCCAGGCTCGGCGAGCTCCAGGGGGATTTTCGCCGACGGCACGGCGCGCCGGGCAATCGGGCCGAAGTAGCGCTGGGCCAGGGTCTTGACCTCGTCCGGCGTCACGTCGCCGACCACCACCAGGGTGGCGTTGTTCGGGACGTACCAGGATTGGTACCAGTGGCGCAGTTCCTCGACCTTCATCCGCTCCAGGTCGGCCATCCAGCCGATGGTGGGCGTGTGGTAGCCGCTGGCCGGATAAGCCATGGCCTTGAAGCGCTCATAGGCCTTGGACATTGGCTTGTCGTCGGTGCGCATGCGGCGCTCTTCCTTGATCACTTCGATCTCGCGGCTGAACTCCTCCGGCGGCAGGCGCAGGCTCGCCATGCGGTCGGCTTCCAGTTCGAAGGCCACGGCCAGGCGATCCCGGGCCAGCACTTGGTAATAAGCAGTGAAATCGTCGCTGGTGAAGGCGTTTTCCTCCGCGCCGAGGTCACGCAGGATCAGCGATGCCTCGCCGGGGCCGATCTTGTCGCTGCCCTTGAACATCATGTGTTCCAGCGCATGGGACAAACCGGTCTGGCCCGGCGTTTCGTAGCTGGATCCGACCTTGTACCAGACCTGGGAGACCACCACCGGGGCGCGATGGTCTTCACGCACCACGACCTTGAGGCCGTTATCGAGGGTAAATTCGTGGGTGGGTTGGGGATCGGCAGCCAAGGCTGGGAAGGGCAGACAAACCGTGCAGAGCAGCAGGCCTGCGGCGCAGCGGGCAAGAGCATTCATTCGTGTTTAAACCTGTTGGGCTGCCTGCCGGGTCTTAGCCTCAGCAGGCGAGGAGGTGCTAGGATAACGGTCCGTTTTACTGGCGGCCACGCCTATCGGGTCTTTTATCGGCCCAAGGTTGTTTGAGTTCCGTGCAAAAGCGTTGGGTTTGTTCGTGGATGCCCGCGTTTTCGCCGATGATGTCTTGCCAGTCCTTCGAAAAATCGAGGTTGAAGTGTCCTGGCGACATTTCGACAATCTGTTGCGCGTGAACAAGCTGGATGAAACACAGTCTGTTCAGCATCGAATATTTATCACCGAGGCGCCCTCAAGGCGCGTCGCTACCGTGAGATAGCCGTCCTCCATGTTTGGTTCCAACGACGACAAGAAGACCCCAGCTGAGGCTGGCGAGAAAAAAAGCCTGTTCGGATGGCTGCGCAAGAAGCCGCAGGAACCCGCTGTCGAACAGCCGCAACCTGAGCCCGCCGACGAGTCGGTGGTTGAAGAGGCTGCGCCCATTGTCCTGCCGATCGCCGAGCCGGTGCTGCAACCGACCCAGCCTGAATCCGAGCCTGAAGCCGAACCGGTGGTCGAGCAACCGTTGACCCCGCCCGCCGGACAGACACTCTGGCCGGCCTTGCCGGTCGCGGAGGAACCCGTCGCGCTGGTCGAGGATGCCCAGGCCGCGCAGGTCACTCCACCGATTCCGGCCCCGACGCAATCGGTCGAGACGTTGATTGCCGAGGCGCCGGCTGTCGACATCGCGCCTGCCGCTGTCCAACCGGTTCCTCAGCCAGAGTCTTTCCCAGCCGAGGTTCCCGCGCCAGACGAGTCCCCGCGCCCCGCCGAAGAAAACAAAGTCGGCTTTTTCGCCCGTCTCAAGCAAGGCCTGTCCAAGACCAGCGCCAGCATTGGCGAAGGCATGGCCAGTCTGTTCCTGGGCAAAAAAGTCATCGATGACGAATTGCTGGAAGACATCGAAACCCGACTGCTGACCGCCGATGTTGGTGTCGAAGCCACCTCGGTGATCATTCAGAGCCTGACCCAGAAGGTTGCGCGTAAACAGCTGACTGACGCTGATGCGCTGTACAAATCCCTGCAAGGCGAACTCACCAGCCTGCTCAAGCCGGTGGAAAAACCGCTGGTGATTGCCTCCCAGAACAAACCGTTCGTGATCCTGGTTGTCGGCGTCAACGGCGCCGGCAAGACCACCACCATCGGCAAGTTGGCGAAGAAGCTGCAGCTCGAAGGCAAGAAAGTCATGCTCGCCGCTGGCGACACCTTCCGCGCCGCGGCGGTCGAACAGCTGCAAGTATGGG
Source organism: Pseudomonas sp. SWRI154 (assembly GCF_014268645.1). Classification (NCBI taxonomy): domain Bacteria; kingdom Pseudomonadati; phylum Pseudomonadota; class Gammaproteobacteria; order Pseudomonadales; family Pseudomonadaceae; genus Pseudomonas; species Pseudomonas sp. SWRI154. The sequence goes on along the minus strand of NZ_JABWQW010000014.1, from coordinate 78,175 downwards.
GCGAGCGCAACAAGATCCCGGTGATCGCCCAGCACACCGGCGCGGATTCCGCTTCGGTGATCTTCGACGCCGTGCAGGCTGCCAAGGCCCGTGGCATCGACGTGCTGATTGCCGACACGGCCGGTCGCTTGCACACCAAAGATAATTTGATGGAAGAACTTAAGAAGGTCCGCCGGGTGATCGGCAAGCTCGACGCCGACGCGCCTCACGAAGTCCTGCTGGTGCTGGACGCCGGTACTGGCCAGAACGCCATCAACCAGGCCAAGCAGTTCAACCAGACCGTCGAGCTGACGGGACTGGCCCTGACCAAGCTCGACGGCACCGCCAAGGGCGGGGTGATCTTTGCGCTGGCCAAGCAGTTTGGCCTGCCTATTCGATACATTGGCGTGGGCGAGGGCATCGATGACTTGCGCACCTTTGAAGCCGAGCCCTTTGTCCAGGCGTTGTTTGCCGAGCGGGAGCATTCATGATTCGTTTCGAACAGGTCGGTAAGCGCTATCCGAACGGTCACGTCGGCTTGCATGAGCTGAGCTTTCGGGTCCGTCGGGGCGAGTTTCTATTTGTCACCGGCCATTCCGGCGCCGGTAAAAGTACCTTGCTACGTTTGCTGCTGGCGATGGAGCGGCCTTCCACTGGAAAACTGTTACTGGCCGGGCAGGACCTGAGCACCATCAGCAACGCGCAGATCCCCTATCTGCGGCGTCAGATCGGCGTAGTGTTCCAGAACCACCAGTTGTTGTTCGATCGCACGGTGTTCAACAACGTGGCGTTGCCGCTGCAGATCCTTGGCCTGTCCAAGGCCGAGATCGTCAAGCGCGTCGATTCGGCCCTGGAGCGCGTGGCCCTGTCGGACAAGACCGACCTGTACCCTGGCGATCTGTCCACCGGCCAGCAACAACGCGTCGGCATCGCTCGCGCCATTGTCCACCGCCCGGCCTTGCTGTTGGCGGATGAACCCACCGGTAACCTCGACCCGCGATTGGCGGCGGAAATCATGGGCGTATTCGAAGACATCAACCGCTTAGGTACCAGTGTGCTGATCGCCAGTCACGACTTGGCATTGATCGCACGTATGCGTCACCGCATGCTCACTTTGCAGCGCGGTCGATTGATCGGTGATGGGGAGGCCGGCGTATGAGTGCGACTCGCAGCCCTAAAGTGGCCGAACGCGTGGCCCCCAAGGGCACCGATCCGCAGCCGCCGAAGAAAAAGCGCGACGATGACGACGGCCCGGATTTCGCCACGCTGTTGCGCGCCTGGGTAGAAAGCCATCGCGCCAGCCTGCTCGACAGCTTGCGGCGCCTGGGCAAGCAGCCCATCGGCAGCTTTTTTACGTGCATGGTCATGGCGGTGGCATTGAGCTTGCCGATGGGCCTGTCACTTCTGCTGAATAACGTCGAGCGCCTAGGCGGTTCCTGGCAGCGTGCGGCGCAGATTTCCCTTTATTTGCAACTGGACGCGACATCGGGCGAAGGCCAGGCGCTGCGCGAGCAGATCAAAGGCATGCCGGGCGTAGCCGATGCCGAATACGTGGGGCGCGAGCAGGCGCTTGAAGAGTTCCAGCAACAGTCCGGCCTGGGCGAAGCCCTCAAGGAACTGCCGGAAAACCCTCTGCCGGGTGTGGTGCTGGTGACGCCGAACGAGGTCGACAAGCCCACTCTTGAAGCATTAAGACAAAGACTTTCCGAGTTGCCGAAGGTACAGCAGGCGCAACTTGATCTAGTCTGGGTCGAGCGTCTGGCGGCGATACTCAAGCTCGGCGACCGGTTTGTCTTCGGCCTGACGGTGCTTCTGGTGTCTGCATTACTTTTGGTGATAGGTAATACCATTCGTCTTCATATTGAAAACCGCCGCACCGAGATAGAAGTGATTAAACTCGTCGGCGGTACGGACAGTTATGTACGCAGGCCCTTTCTTTATATGGGGGCGCTGTATGGCTTCGGTGCCGGCATTCTGTCCTGGGGTGTGTTGGCGTTCGGCCTGGATTGGTTGAACGATGCGGTTGTGGGACTGGCCGGTTTGTACGGCAGTGATTTCGCACTGGCCGGTGTGCCAGTCGCCGACGGTCTGTCGCTCTTGCTTGGCGCGGTGCTGTTGGGTTATATCGGTGCATGGATTGCGGTAGCACGCCACCTGCGTGAGCTTGCTCCAAAATAGTATTTTTTGCGCGTATTGACCTTTCAGTTTTTGTGGGAACTTGTCCTACGGTTCCCGGTCAATTTTCGCAGTGCTGAACTGCACGAGTTATGTGAGTCGGAGGTTTTTTCGTATGACCACTTCTTTGCAACCTGCTTATGCCCTGGTCCCGGGCGCGAACCTCGAGGCCTATGTGCACACGGTGAACAGCATTCCATTGCTGACGCCCGAGCAGGAGCGTGAACTGGCCGAGAGTCTCTATTATGAGCAGGATCTTGAGGCGGCTCGGCAGATGGTGCTCGCCCACCTGCGTTTTGTCGTACATATCGCCCGCAGCTATTCCGGCTACGGGCTGGCCCAGGCCGACCTGATTCAGGAAGGCAACGTTGGCCTGATGAAGGCGGTCAAGCGTTTCAACCCGGAAATGGGTGTGCGCCTGGTGTCTTTTGCTGTGCATTGGATCAAGGCGGAAATCCACGAGTTCATCCTGCGCAACTGGCGCATCGTGAAAGTCGCGACCACCAAGGCCCAGCGCAAGCTGTTCTTCAACTTGCGCAGCCAGAAAAAGCGTCTGGCCTGGCTGAACAATGAGGAAGTCCACCGCGTGGCGGAAAGCCTCGGCGTGGAACCTCGGGAAGTTCGCGAGATGGAAAGCCGCCTGACCGGCCATGACATGGCTTTCGACCCGGCCGCCGAAGCGGACGACGACAGCGCTTTCCAATCGCCGGCCAACTATCTGGAAGACCACCGGTACGACCCGGCCCGTCAACTGGAAGATGCCGACTGGAGCGACAACTCCAACACCAACCTGCACGAAGCGTTGGAAGTGCTGGACGAACGTAGCCGCGACATCCTTTACCAGCGCTGGCTGGCCGAGGAAAAAGCCACGCTGCACGACCTGGCGCAGAAGTACAACGTGTCGGCCGAGCGGATTCGTCAGCTCGAGAAAAGCGCGATGAACAAGCTCAAGACATCCATCGCAGCTTGACCTGCGACAGCGGCAATAAAAAACGCCCCGATCAGTAATGATCGGGGCGTTTTTTATTTGTGCCATGTGTGAACGGGACGCGGAGCGTGGGAACGATCAGGTTACTGCGCCCAAGGCGCCCGCCGCGCATGATCGAGCCCCAGCAAATAGCTGTCGCCTCCCAACTGGCTCATCTGCTGGCGAATCCAGCTCGCTCGCCGCAGTACATACGGGCTCGGTCGGCTGGCGTTCCATACTCGCGGGTTGGGCAGCACTGCCGCCAGCAGGCTGGCCTGTTGCCGGGACAAGGCGTCGGCGCTTACACGGAAATGATGCCGCGCGGCCGCCTCCGCCCCGAACACACCGTCGTCCCACTCGACGCTGTTGAGGTACACCTCAAGGATCCGCTGCTTGGGCCAAAACACTTCGATCAGCGCGGTGAACCAGGCTTCCAGGCCTTTTCGCAGCCAGCTGCGTCCCGACCACAGGAACAGGTTCTTGGACACTTGCTGGCTGAGGGTGCTCGCGCCACGGATCGAACCGCCGCGCCCGTTATGGGCAAATGCGGCCTGGATCGCGCTGATGTCAAAGCCCCAGTGCTCAGGGAATTTCTGATCCTCACCGGCAATCACCGCCACTTTGAGACTGTCGGAAATCTGGTCCCAAGGCTGCCAGTCACGCTGCAGGTCGATCGGCTCGCCGCCGAACCAGGATTCAACCTTGCGCTCGATCATCAGCGCGGTGAACGGTGGCGGCACCACGCGAAGCAGCAGCACCAGCACAACGCTGCCGACGGCGAACCAGAGCAGGGCTTTAACGAATCGTCGAAACAATGTACGCAGCATAGAGATGGCTTGGCCGAACCCGTCGAGCGGGCCATTATACAGACCCTGTCCACCGAGTCTGATTGGAGTTCCCATGTTGCGTAGCTTTCTGATGCTGGCGGCGTTTTTCGGCTTCACGGGCGTGGCGCTGGGGGCATTCGCCGCCCATGGCCTGAAAAACCGCCTGAGTGCCGATTACCTGGCGATATTCCACACCGGCGTGACCTACCAACTGGTCCATACCTTGGCATTGCTGGGCGTTGCGTTGCTGGCCACGCACATTCCGGGTCGTATCGTCACCTGGGCCGGGATTTCATTTGTGATCGGCATCCTGCTGTTCTCGGGCAGCCTATACCTGCTGACACTCACGGGTATCAGCAAGCTGGGCATCATCACGCCCCTGGGCGGCGTAGCCTTTCTGATCGGCTGGTTGTGCCTGGGCATCGCGGCGTGGCGCTTGCAACTTACCGCTTGAAGCTTGCGACTCGTAGCTTGTAGCTGACCAAGGGGCTTGGGTCACCCAGACTGATCGGGCTAGAATGCCAGCCCCTAAAAATGATGGCGGCATCCGGCATGCGCATTCAGTTGAACGGCGAACCCCTTGATCTGCCCGACGGTGAAACCGTTGCGGCCCTGTTGGCCCGTCTGGACCTCACCGGACGCCGCGTCGCGGTGGAGCTCAATCTGGATATCGTCCCGCGCAGCCAGCACGCCGAAACCACGTTGAACGACGGTGATTTGGTCGAAGTGGTCCACGCCATTGGCGGCGGCTAGTCGTCTCGGTTTCGCAGCCTTTCGCAAGAACCTCACCCCAACAGAGGATTTCCCATGAGCATCGTTCGTAGCGACAAGCCCTTCGTCCTGGCCGGTCGTACCTACCAGTCGCGTTTGCTGGTAGGCACCGGCAAATACCGCGACATGGAAGAAACCCGCCTGGCCATCGAAGCCTCGGGCGCCGAGATCGTGACCGTCGCTGTGCGCCGGACCAATATCGGCCAGAACCCGGGCGAACCGAACCTGCTGGATATCCTGCCACCGGATCGCTACACCATTTTGCCGAACACAGCCGGTTGCTTCGACGCCATCGAAGCCGTGCGCACCTGCCGCCTGGCCCGTGAGCTGCTCGACGGCCACAACCTGGTGAAGCTGGAAGTGCTGGCGGACCAGAAAACCTTGTTCCCCAACGTGATCGAAACCCTCAAGGCCGCCGAGACCCTGGTCAAGGAAGGTTTCGACGTGATGGTCTACACCAGCGATGACCCGATCATCGCCCGTCAGTTGGCGGAAATCGGCTGTATTGCGGTCATGCCGCTGGCCGGCTTGATCGGCACCGGCCTGGGAATCTGCAACCCGTACAACCTGCAGATCATCCTGGAAGAAGCCAAGATCCCGGTGTTGGTAGATGCCGGTGTCGGCACCGCGTCCGACGCCACCATCGCCATGGAGCTGGGTTGCGAAGCGGTGTTGATGAACTCCGCCATCGCCCACGCCCAGCAGCCGATCCTGATGGCCGAAGCCATGAAACACGCCATCGTCGCTGGTCGCCTGGCGTACCTCGCCGGCCGCATGCCGAAAAAACTCTACGCCAGCGCGTCCTCGCCGCTGGATGGTCTGATCAAGTAAGAGCCATTGATGACTGAATCGAACGACACGCCAGTCCTGCCGGAAGACGGCGAAGAGCGCCAGCACCGCCGCATCAAGAGTTTCGTGATGCGCGCCGGGCGCATGACCGAAGGCCAGCAACGCGGCCTGGAGCAGGGCGCACCGCTTTATGTCCTGCCGCTGGCCGATGCGCCGGTGGATTTCGACCAGGTGTTCGGCCGCTCGGCGCCGCGCTCGTTGGAGATCGGCTTCGGCATGGGCCATTCGTTGCTGGAAATGGCCGCCGCTTCGCCGGAGCAGGACTTCATCGGCGTGGAGGTTCACCGTCCCGGCGTCGGTGCGCTGCTCAACGGCGTACTGACCCAAGGGCTGACCAACTTGCGGGTCTACGATTGCGACGCCATCGAAGTGCTCAACCGCTGCGTGGCCGACAACAGCCTCGACCGGTTGATGCTGTTCTTCCCGGATCCCTGGCACAAAAGCCGGCACCACAAGCGCCGTATCGTCCAGGCGTCGTTCGCTGAGTTGGTGCGCAGCAAATTGAAGGTCGGCGGTGTGCTGCACATGGCCACCGACTGGGAACCTTATGCCGAGTACATGCTGGAAGTCATGAATGTCGCCCCGGGCTACCGCAACCTGGCCGAAGACGGCAAGTGCGTACCGCGCCCGGCCGAGCGGCCGATCACCAAGTTCGAACGTCGTGGCGAACGGCTCGGGCATGGGGTATGGGATTTGAAGTTCGAGAAGTTGGCTTAAAGAAACGCCAGTGTGATGATCGCCCCACGCTAGCGTGGGGATGATGAAAAATGGCGATTTTGTTGTTCGTAAACTAACCTGTAAAGCCCAGGCATTAATTGTCCATTTTTGCCTCTGGTCCAGAGTCGTCCGATACACCAGCCTTGCAGTCGACAGCCGGTTTTTAGTCAGTGGCAATTCCTTAGCTGAAAGGAGTGACCAATGATTCAAACAACCGAGTTTTTCTTGCCCCAGCTACCTCGGCTGTTGTCCTTTGCCTATCATCCAAATGCGGCCCAGATCGAGTTCGCCTCCAATGGTTGGGTGCGGCAGATGCTGACGGACTGCTTTGTCGGCGAGAGTGAACTGTTGCGTTTTCTGCGCGAGCGCAATGGTCTCTACGGTTCGTTGACTGTGCCCAAAGCCAGCGAACAACGGGCTCGCGATGTTGCTGACTGGTATCAGTATGTAACTGTCATTGATACTTTAATATTGCAGATCCACAACCCACGTGAGCTGTTCACGGCGATTGTCGGCGATTTCAACTCCGATGAAGTTGATGATCGTCAATCTTATATCAAGGCTGCTAATAACCTATGGCGACGTATCAGCCCGGGATTGAGCAAGGCACAGCTCAGCAGGTTTTTGACGAGTCTTGAGGTGTTTCTGCGCGGTTGCGCGTCCGAGATTGATGTCCAGTCGACTATTAAGCCCTTCGATTACGAGGCCTGCATGGCCTTGCGGATGGAAAGCTTTGGCTGTGATTTCATCGAGTTGTTGACTGAATACGGCGCCGAAGTCGACATGAGCGACTGGCGTGATGAGATGAATAATCTGCGCTTGCATTGTCGGCGTCAGATGATCCTTGTCAATGATCTGTTGTCTTGGCGCAAAGAGCGTTTACATGGCGAAAAAATCAATCTGGTTCGAGTCCTCATTGAGCACGAAGGGTGTGATTTGCAGAGCGCGGTAAATCGCTTGGTGGTTTTGGTCGAATATCATGAGAGAGCTTATATTTCCGTCCGGGATGAGATTCTGTCCGGGACGCTGGGTAAGCGCGGCGACGTGAGAAAGTATCTGCTCGCTATCGACCATCTGATAGCTGGGAGTCAGGAATTTGAATACATGACTCCGCGCTACTTTGGAGACGGTTCAGTGTGGGATGGGAGTACGTTCGGCTGGGTCGATCTTGAGGCCGAAGTAACCCGTTTGCGTGAGCATCCGAATGCTCGCCATTCGCCTAATCTCTGACTGAGTCTCGATTTTGACAACGTGGTGCTTCAGCTATTGTCGCTTCAGACGCCCAGGATCAGCGACGATCCGCCACCACGCCAATCAACACCAGCACCACCAACAACACCGGCGCCAGGCTGTAGTTGTTGAACTGGCTCAAGCCCCGGACGATCCACGGCGTGGCGTAGATCAGTGCGGCGCCGCTGCCGATCATGCACAACAGGGCGATCAGCGGGACGCGCAAGGCGCCGGCGATGCTGCCTAAGCGTTGCTCGACCCAGCCCTTGATGTCAGCACCAAACAGCACCAGCAGGCAACCCACCAATGCCAGGGATATTTCCGACAGATTGCTTCGGCTCCAGCGGGACACGGTGGCGAGCAGGTCGAGTACCAGATCCATTCGTTTTCCTTGTTTGATCAGCTCAGAAATTTTTGCAGCAAGTCATTGAGAAACAGCTGTCCGCGCTCGGTCGCCGCCAGACGTGACGGTTCGACCTGCAACAACCCACTTTGTTCGGCCTCGCGCCGGCCTTCGGCCAGGCTTTCAAGGGGCAGGCCAGTGCGTTGCGGATAAAGCTGCGCGTCCACGCCCTCTGTGAGGCGCAGCGCGTTCATCAGGAACTCGAAGGGCAGCTCTTCGTTGGCGAGCTGTTTTTCACCGGCGAGGAAACGTTTGGCCGGGTTGAGATAGTCCTTGGGCAAGCGGGTCTTCCAGGTTCGCACGATGCGCCCGTCCGGATGACTGAGCTTGCCGTGGGCGCCGGCGCCGATGCCGATGAAATCGCCGAAACTCCAATAGTTGAGATTGTGCCGTGCCGCGCGCCCAGGCTGGGCATACGCCGAGACTTCGTATTGGGCGTAGCCGTGTTCGGCGAGCAGCGCTTGCCCGGCCTCCTGGATATCCCACAAGGTGTCGTCTTCCGGCAAAGTCGGCGGCTGGTTCCAGAACACCGTGTTCGGCTCCAGCGTCAGCTGGTACCAGGACAAATGGGTCGGCTTCAAGGCGATGGCCTGGCGCAAGTCGCTCAAGGCATCGTCCAGGGACTGATCCGGCAGGCCGTGCATCAGGTCCAGGTTGAAGTTATCGAACCCGGCCTGGCGGGCCATGCCGGCGGCGCGTACCGCTTCGTCGCCATTGTGGATCCGGCCCAAGGCTTCGAGCTTGGCCTGCTGGAAACTCTGGATGCCGATGGACAGGCGATTGATGCCCAGCGCCCGGTACGCGACGAACTTCTCTTGCTCGAAGGTTCCGGGGTTGGCTTCCAGGGTGATTTCAATGTCTGGGGCAAAAGGGACGCGCGCCTCGACACCTTGAAGCAATCGCCCCAAAGCCTGGGCGCTGAACAGGCTTGGGGTGCCGCCACCGAAGAAGATCGAGCTAAGTTCCCGGCCATATACAGCATGCAGGTCCTGGTCGAGATCGGCGAGCAATGCGTCGACGTACTCCTCTTCCGGCAGCTGCGGGCTGGCGGTGTGGGAATTGAAATCGCAATAAGGACATTTGCGTACGCACCACGGGATGTGGATGTACAGCGCCAGGGGCGGCAGCACTGGCAGCGAACCCCGTGGCGTTTGTGCACCGCCGTGGATCAGCGGTGGCGGAGCATCATTGATCATTGCAAGCCCAGGCGTTGACGCAGCAGGGCCATGGCGCGGGCGCGGTGGCTCAGTTGATTCTTTTCCACGGGCCCCAACTCAGCGCTGGAGCAATTGCGTTCCGGCACCCAGAACAGCGGGTCGTAGCCGAAACCGTGTTCTCCGCTGGCTTCGGTGAGGATGCGCCCGTGCCACAAGCCTTCGCAGAGGATCGGCAGCGGATCGTCGGCATGCCGCACCAAGGCCAGGACACACACGAACTGCGCCCCGCGCTCGGCTTCGGGCACGTCCTTGAGAGCTTCGAGCAGCTTGGCGTTGTTCGCTGCATCGCCTTTGCCATCAGCGTAACGGGCCGAATAAATGCCCGGCGCGCCGCCAAGGAAATCCACGGCCAGCCCGGAATCGTCGGCCAGCGCCGGCAAACCCGAGATACGCGCGGCATTGCGAGCTTTGAGAATGGCGTTCTCGACGAACGACAGACCGGTCTCTTCCGGCTCCACCTGGCTGAATTCGCCAATCGAGCGCAGTTGCACCGACCCGCCAAGCATGGCCTGGAGTTCCTTGAGTTTGCCGGCGTTGTGGCTGGCGAGCACGAGTTGGGTAAGGTTCATCATTGGCCCGGGAAGAGTTCCTGGTTGAAGTTGATCGTGTTGATCTTGTCACCCGTCTGCACCTTGATTTCAAAGGTGCGGGTTTCCTGCTGGTCCACCGGATACTGGGCGATGTAATAGATCGCGCCTTGTTCGGTGACCTGGCGGAAGGTGAGGGGGACTGTCTTACTGGTCAGGTCCTTCACCGTGCCGCTGACTTGGGCGATCAGTGGCTTGCCACCCTTGATCACCGAGATATTGATCACGCCTTGGTTCTTGCTGCGGATCAGCTCGGCGGCCTTGGCAATGTCGGGCGTCAGGAAGGTGGAATTGAATGTGTTGTAGTGCACGGTAACGTCACCGAACACTTCCTTGCGCTCGGCCTTGATGACGTCAGCCGCCATGGCGCCCGCGCTCAGGCAGGCGGTGATCAAAAAAAGTGCTAGGCGTTTCATGTCGTGCTCCTGAAAAGGCTGATGTTCAGACGGCGACCTGATGATCGGACAGGCCTGGGCTGCTGACTCGATAAATGCCAATTTCACCTAACAGATTAGGCCATAGCTTGCTTGCCCACCCGTGCCGGTGCTGCTGGTCCACCGCCAGGCGGTTGATGACCCGGGCTTCGCGCTCACGGCACAGCGCTTCGAAATCTTCGAAGGTGCAGAAGTGGATGTTCGGCGTGTTGTACCAGGTATAGGGCAGGAATTCCGAGACCGGCATGCGTCCCTTGCTCGCCAGATACCAACGGCAGCGCCAGTGACCGAAGTTGGGGAACGTGATGATGCATTGGCGTCCGACCCGCAGCATTTCGTCGAGGATCTTGTCGGGGTAATGCACGGCTTGCAGGGCCTGGGTCATGACCACGATATCGAAGCTGTTGCTGGCGAAGTTGCCCAGGCCCTTGTCCAGGTCCTGTTCGATGACGTTGATGCCCTTGGCCACGCATTCGGCGATGTTGTCCGGGTCGTTTTCCAGGCCATAGCCGGTCACTTGCTTGTTGTCCCGCAGCCAGGTCAGCAGTTCGCCGTCGCCGCAGCCCAGGTCGAGCACGCGGCTGCCGGCGGGGATCCATTCCTGGATGATGTCCAGATCGGCTCTCATGGCGTCCTCACAGCGTAATACGGTTCATATAGTTGCCGAACGCCTGCAAATAACGCGGGATCGGAATCAAAAAAGCGTCGTGGCCTTGGGGCGCGTCGATTTCCAGGTAGCAGACGTCTTTGCGCGCGGCCATCAGCGCGTCCACCAGTTCCCGGGAGCGGGCCGGAGAGAAGCGCCAGTCGGTGGTGAATGACATCACGCAGAATTTGGCCGTGGCATTGGCGAAGGTTTTCGCCAGGTTATCGTCGAAGTTCGCCGCCGGATCGAAGTAGTCGAGCGCCTTGGTCATCAGCAGATAGGTGTTGGCGTCGAAACGCCCGGAGAACTCTTCACCTTGATAACGCAGGTAGCTCTCGACCTGGAACTCGACGCTGTGGAAGTCGTAGTTGAGCTTTTCGCTCTTGAGGCCACGGCCGAATTTTTCGCCCATGGAATCGTCGGACAGGTAGGTGATGTGCCCGACCATCCGCGCCAGCATCAGCCCGCGCTTGGGGATCACGCCGTGTTCCTGGAACGAACCGCCATGGAACTCCGGATCGGTGAGGATCGCCTGGCGCGCCACTTCGTTGAAGGCGATGTTCTGTGCCGACAGCTTGGGCGCCGAGGCGATTGCCAGGCAATGGCGCACGCGCTCCGGGTAGGTGATGGTCCATTGCAGCGCTTGCATGCCACCGAGGCTGCCGCCGATCACCGCTGCCCATTGGCCAATGCCGAGGCGGTCGGCCAGGCGCGCCTGGCTGTGCACCCAGTCTTCCACTGTCAGCACCGGGAAATCGGCGCCGAACGGCTTGCCGGTGTCCGGGTTGAGGCTGCTGGGGCCGGTGGAGCCGTTGCAGCCGCCGAGGTTGTTCAGGCTCACCACGAAGAACTTGCTGGTGTCGATGGGCTTGCCGGGGCCGATGCAGCTGTCCCACCAGCCGGGCTTGCGGTCGTCGACGCTGTGGTAGCCGGCGGCGTGGTGGTGCCCGGACAGGGCGTGGCAAATCAGCACGGCGTTGCTCGCCGTGGCATTGAGGGTGCCGTAGGTTTCGTAGATCAGGTCATAGGCTGGCAGCGAACGACCGCAGGCCAGGGCCAGGGGCTCGCTGAAATGCGCCATTTGCGGCGTCACCAGACCAACGGAATCGGGGGGAAAGGCAGCTGGCATCGACCCTGCTCTCGTTGAAATGAGGCGTAAGTCTAAAGATCGCTGTGGCAAGCGGCAAGCAAAGGGCGGCGCTGATTGGCCGCCGCTTTACCCGTGGCGAGGGAGCTTGCTCCCGCTGGGGCGCGAAGCGGCCCTGAAAACTGCCGCCCGGGGCTGTCAGGAAGACGATGGCGCCTGGTTTGGGGCTGCTTCACAGCCCAGCGGGAGCAAGCTCCCTCGCCACAGGAAACTGCGGTGTGCTTTAGATCAGCAAACGCAGGATCTCCGGCATCATGGTCATCGCCGCCAGGTTGTTGATCACCAGCATGTCGATCAGCTTGAGCACCATGAATGCCAGGATCGGCGAGATATCCAGGCCGCCGAGGTTCGGTACGATTCGGCGGAACGGTGCCAGGGCCGGCTCGCAGATCTGGTTCACCAGCTCGGCGCCCGGGTTGTGGCTGCCCGGCGCGACCCACGACAGGATCACGCTGATGATCAGGGCGAAGAAGAATATCTTCAGAAACAGCGCGGTCACGCCAATGAGCGACCAGATCAGCAGTTGCAGCGGGTTGCCGGTGGTGCCGTAGGTCAGCAGCAGGGTCAGGGCCATCAGCGCCAGTTGAATAAGGATCGCCAATACCAGCGACGACATGTCCAGGCCGAACAGGCTAGGGATTATCCGGCGCAGCGGCTTGAGCAGTGGCTGGGTCGCCTTGACGATGAACTGACACAGCGGGTTGTAGAAGTTGGCGCGCACCAGTTGCAGCACGAAACGCATCAGCACGATCAGCAGGTACAAGCTACCAAGGGTTTGCAGCACGTAGACCGCTGCAGTGTTCAATCCAATCATGAATGGCTCCTTATTGGCCCAGTTGTTCGGCCATTTCGGCCGAGCGGTGCGCGGCGGCGCCGAGTGCTTTTTCCACCAGGGCTTCGAAGCCCCCGGCCTGGAATGATTTGATAGCGGCTTCGGTGGTACCGGCCGGAGAGGTTACGCGACGCCGCAACTCAGCGGCATCGACATCGCTGGACGCCGCCATGTGCGCGGCGCCGAGAGCGGTCTGCAAAGTCAACTGGGCGGCGACCTCGCGGGACAGGCCGAGCTTTTCGCCTGCGGCCGTCATGGCTTCGATCAGCAGGAAGAAATACGCCGGGCCCGAGCCGGAGACCGCGGTGACTGCGTCCAGTTGTTGCTCGGTGTCCAGCCACAGCGCAAGGCCGACGGCCGATAGCAGTTCTTGCGCCTGCTGGCGTTGTTCGGCGGTTACCTGTTCGGTGGCGAACAGGCCGCTGACGCCCTGGCGCAGCAGCGCGGGGGTGTTGGGCATGCAGCGCACGATCGGCTGGGCGCCGAGCCATTTATTCATGCTCGCGCAAGTAATACCCGCGGCAATCGACACCACCAGTTGATGGGGCTTGAGGTTCGGACGAAGCGCCTCGCACACGACTTTCATCGCTTGCGGCTTGACCGCCAGGACGATTACGTCCACGCCCTCTATGGCTTGGGCGTTGTCGGCGAAGGTTTCGATGCCGTGCTCGGTGCTCACCCGCTTGCGGGTCTCTTCACCCGGATCGCTGGCGCGAATCCGTGAAGCATCAAGGCCCTTGGCCCGAAGGCCGCCGATCAGGCTGGCGGCCATGTTGCCGGCGCCGATAAAGGCAATACGCGTGTTGCTCATGACGGGTCCTTATAAAGAGATGAGTGAGTCAGCTGGGCGCTTGACCGTAGTCGCGAGCCCCAAACAGGGCCGTGCCGATGCGCACCCAGGTGGCGCCTTGGGCGATGGCGGATTCGAGGTCATGGCTCATGCCCATGGACAATGTGTCCAGCGGCAGGTCCAGGCTGGCTTGCAAGCGCTGGACGGCGGCAAAAGCTGCATCCTGTTCGGCGCGATCGTCGGTTGGCTCGGGAATGGCCATCAGCCCGCGTAACTTGAGGCGTGGCAACGCATTGATGGCGCTGGCGAGGGCGGGCAGGTCCGCTGGCGTGCAGCCGGATTTGCTAGCTTCGCCGCTGACGTTGACCTGGATGCAGATATTCAGCGGCGGCAGGTCGGCCGGGCGCTGCTCGGACAGGCGTTGGGCGATTTTCAGGCGATCCACGGAGTGCACCCAGTCGAAATGTTCGGCGATAGCGCGCGTCTTGTTCGATTGAATGGGGCCGATGAAGTGCCAGATCAAGGGCAGGTCGGTGAGTTCGGCCTGTTTGCCCAGCGCTTCTTGCAGGTAATTCTCGCCGAAGTCCCGCAGGCCGGCGGCATAGGCCTCGCGCAGGGCCTGGGCGGGCTTGGTCTTGCTCACCGCCAATAGCTGGACGCTGTGTCCGGCGCGTTGGGCGGCCTGTTCCGCGGCATGGATGCGCGATCTAACCTGAGCAATGTTGTCTGCTATCGTGGTCATAAAGAAAGGCCAGCGGTCTGAGGTTCGCGGCATTCTACTGGAATTGAGGAGCGCTATGGATATCACTGAATTACTGGCGTTCAGCGCCAAACAGGGCGCATCGGACCTGCACCTGTCCGCCGGGCTGCCACCGATGATCCGTGTCGATGGCGACGTGCGGCGGATCAACCTGCCGGCACTGGACCACAAGCAGGTTCATGAGCTGATCTTCGACATCATGAACGACCGCCAGCGAGTGGATTACGAGAAGTTTCTGGAAACCGATTTTTCCTTCGATGTGCCCGGCGTGGCGCGGTTTCGGGTCAATGCCTTCAACCAGAATCGTGGCGCCGGGGCAGTGTTCCGGACCATTCCGTCGAAAGTCCTGACCATGGAAGACCTCGGGATGGGCGAGGTGTTTCGCAAAGTGACCGAGGCCCCTCGCGGGCTGGTGCTGGTGACCGGGCCGACCGGTTCAGGCAAGTCCACCACCCTGGCGGCGATGATCGATTACTTGAACAGCCACAAGCACCATCACATCCTCACTATCGAAGACCCGATCGAATTCGTCCATGAACCGCGCAAGTGCCTGATCAACCAGCGCGAGGTGCACCGCGACACTCAAGGTTTCTCCACCGCCCTGCGCTCGGCGCTGCGAGAAGACCCGGACGTGATCCTGGTGGGGGAAATGCGCGACCTGGAGACCATCCGCCTGGCGCTGACTGCCGCCGAAACCGGGCACCTGGTGTTCGGCACCCTGCACACCACGTCGGCGGCCAAGACCATTGACCGGGTGGTGGACGTGTTCCCGGGCGATGAAAAGTCGATGGTTCGCTCGATGTTGTCGGAGTCGTTGCAGGCGGTGATCTCCCAGACGCTGGTCAAGAAGATCGGCGGCGGACGGGTCGCGGCCCACGAAATCATGCTGGGAACCTCGGCGATCCGAAACCTCATTCGGGAAGACAAGATCGCGCAGATGTATTCGTCGATCCAGACTGGCGGCTCGTTGGGGATGCAAACGCTGGACATGTGCTTGAAAGACTTGGTGACCAAGGGGCTGATCAGCCGCGAGCATGCCCGGGAGCGGGCGCGTACGCCGGATAATTTCTAGAGGGGCAGGGGCGGTAGTGCAATCCCAGTGGCGAGGGAGCTTGCTCCCGCTGGGCCGCGAAGCGGACCCAAAATAATTGGGCCCACAGATATCATTGGTCTGTTTGGGGCGGCTGCGCCACCCAGCGGGAGCAAGCTCCCTCGCCACGGGAGGCCGGTGATCAGCGCTGGACGACGCGCAGCGTGTTCGGTTCTTTCGGCAGTACGCGCTTGGCAACCACGTAGTGGGTGTTCCAATACGGCTTGTTCAGCGTGTCGATGGTCACCGACTTGCCTCGGCGCGGGGCGTGAATAAAGCGGTCGTTGCCCAGGTAGATGGCCACGTGGTTGACCCGGCGGCTCTTGAGCTTGAAGAAGATCAGGTCGCCAGGCTTGAGGTCCTTGCGCTCGACTTTCTCGCCGTGACCGGCAGCCATCGCATTGGACGTGCGTGGCAGGTCGAACGTGGCGTCGTTGAAAGCGTACTTCACCAAACCACTGCAATCGAAACCTTTGCTTGGGCTACTTCCGCCCCAACGGTAAGGTGTGCCGAGTACATTCACGGCGCGGCTCAGGACATTGCTGGTCGTCTTGGTCGCCATGGGTGGCACCAGTCGGCTGTGGGCGGTGCTTACACGCTGGACGCTTTGCTTGTTCTTGCTCGAGGGAGCAGAAACATGGGATTTCGGGGTATAGCCGTTGACGTTGGGAAGACGTTGCTCACGATTGGTGGCGTGGGCGGCCAGTGGCAATAATAGGCAAATGGTTAGCCATGTCTTGAAAAATGGACGCATTAGGCAGGGCTCTTGAAGGTTAGCGCGCAACTTTATAACAGCTTTTTTTGCTATCCCGAGGCCGTTTGTCGATTCGAAACCCAGCGTAAACCCGGCAAAATGGCGACAATTTGACCTGATTGTCCGACAGAGTCCCGTATCACGGGCGTTTGCGCGACGTGAGTCGCTCAGGACCGCTTGTCGGCGAGACACAAAAAAGTCACAAAAAGTCCGAACAAATTTTTCTATCGAGGCAAAAGAGGCCATTCATGAACAGCTATCAGCAGGGTGCAATCCGCGATACCCACAGCAAAGTCATCGGGTATCTGCTGTGGATTTTGGGTTTTACCGGTGCTCACCGCTTCTATTACGGCAAGCCGGTAACCGGCACGATCTGGTTCTTCACCTTCGGGCTGCTGGGCATCGGTTGGCTGATCGACTTGTTCCTGATTCCAGCGATGGACCGCGAAGCGGACCTGCGTTTTACCCCGGGTCCGATCGAGTACAGCGTGGCGTGGATACTGCTGACGTTTCTCGGGGTGCTGGGCGTGCATCGCATGTATCAGGGCAAATGGCTCAGCGGCATCCTCTATCTGCTGACCGGCGGGGTGTTTTTCCTGGGCGTGCTGTATGACTTCTGGACGCTGAACGATCAGGTTTCGATTCGTAATGCCCAGAAGCGCGGGGCTTTCCAGTAGGACGGCCGATCGAGTCGCCTGCGTTCGCGCAGCAGGCGACTCGATTTTTCAGGCCTGGTGGGTGATCCGCCCATCCATCAGGGTGTAGCGCACCGCACCCGGCAGGCTGTGGCCGAGGAATGGGCAGTTGTCGCCCTTGGAGCGCCAGGCCTCACCGGCCACGGTGGACGCGCTAGGGTCGAACAGCACCAGGTCCGCCGCGGCGCCCACCGCGAGTTTCCCCGCCGGCAGTTGCAGCGCCTGGGCCGGGCCGGCGCTCAGGCGCGCCAGCAAGGTCGGCAAATCCAGCAAACCGTCTTCCACCAGCGTCAGGGCCAGCGGCAGCAGCAGTTCGACGCTGCTGATGCCCGGCTCGGTGGCGCCGAACGGGGCCAGCTTGGCATCGCGCTCGTGGGGTTGGTGATGGCTGGAGATGGCCGTGATGACGCCGGACTTCACCGCCTCGCGCAAGCCATCGCGGTCGGCACGGGTGCGCAGCGGCGGCTGGACGTGGTAGACGCTGTTGAAATCGATCAGCGCTTCGTCGGTCAGGATCAACTGGTATAGCGCCACATCGGCGGTCACCGGCAAACCGCGGGCCTGTGCCTGGGCAATCAACGCCGCGCCGCGGGCACTGGTCAGTTGGCTGAAATGGGCACGCACGCCGCTTTGCTCCACCAGCAGCAGGTCCCGGGCCAGGGCCACGGTCTCGGCGGTTTCCGGAATGCCCGGCAGGCCGAGGAAGCTGGCGGTCGGGCCTTCGTGGGCCAGGCCACCTTCGGCCAAGTCATGATCCTGTGAGTTGAAAACCACTGTCAGCCCGAACGTCGCGGCGTACTCCAGTGCGCGGCAGAGGGTGCGGGCGTTGCGAAAACTGTTCAAGCCGTTGCCGAACGCTACGCAACCGGCGTCGCGCAAGGCGATCAACTCAGCCAATTGCTCGCCTTCCAGGCCTTTGCTCAACGCCCCGATCGGGAAGACCTTGGTGTTGCCGGCTTCCCGAGCGCGGTCGAGGATCAGTTCGGCCACCGCCGAAGTGTCCAGCACCGGCTTGGTCTGCGGCGGGCAACACAGGCTGGTTACGCCACCAGCAGCGGCGGCCCGGGTTTCGCTGACAATGCTGCCTTTGCGGCTGTAGCCGGGCTCGCGCAAGGCGACGTTCAGGTCCACCAGGCCGGGAGCGGCCACCAGGCCTTGGGCGTCGAGGATGTCGACCGCGACGAAACCGACCGGCGCCGCGCCAAGGGCGACGATCTTGCAGGCATCTATATGGATGTCAGTCACTTGATCCAGGCCACTGGCTGGATCGATCACGCGTGCGCCGAGAATGCTGAGCTTCACTGGGCGTTCTCCTGGTCGAATTGGCGCTGGGCCGTTTGCCCGCTCATGGCCATGGACAGCACGGCCATGCGGATGGCGATGCCGTAGGTCACTTGGTTGAGGATCACCGAATGCGGTCCGTCGGCCACTGCCGATTCGATCTCCACGCCGCGGTTGATCGGTCCCGGGTGCATGACGATGGCGTCCGGCTTGGCCCCGGCCAGGCGCGCCGTGGTCAGGCCGAACAGGCGGTAGAACTCGCCTTCGCTGGGCAGCAGGCCACCGGTCATTCGCTCGCGTTGCAGGCGCAGCATGATCACCACGTCGACATCCTTGAGGCCTTCGGTCATGTCGGTGTAGACCTTCACGCCGTATTGCTCGACGCCGATGGGCAGCAGGGTTTTCGGCGCGATCACGCGGATGTCCGGGCAGCCGAGGGTCTTGAGGGCCAGCATGTTGGAGCGGGCCACCCGCGAGTGCAGGATGTCGCCGACGATGGCCACCGACAGGTTTTCGAAGCTGCCCTTGTGCCGACGGATGGTCAGCATGTCGAGCATGCCTTGGGTCGGGTGCGCGTGACGGCCGTCGCCGCCGTTGATGATCGCCACCTGGGGGCAGACGTGTTCGGCAATGAAGTGCGCCGCCCCGGAATCACCGTGGCGCACGACGAACATGTCAGCGGCCATGGCTTCGAGGTTGCGCAGGGTGTCGAGCAGGGTTTCACCCTTGCTCGCCGAGGACGTGGACACGTTCAACGTGATCACGTCCGCCGAGAGGCGCTGCGCGGCCAGTTCGAAGGTGGTGCGGGTGCGGGTGGAGTTTTCGAAGAACACGTTGCACACGGTCTTGCCGCGCAGCAACGGGACTTTCTTCACCGCCCGGGCACCGACTTCAAGGAAGGAGTCGGCAGTGTCGAGGATTTCCGTCAGCAGCTCGCGGCGCAGGCCGTCGAGGGACAGGAAATGCCGCAGTTGGCCCTGATCGTTGAGCTGCAGCGGGCGCTTGGTTTCGAGAGGCGTCATCGCGATGGACTCTTACAAGGGCAGTTAAAGGGCAAGGTCTTGCAGTTCGAGTTGCAGCGGCGACGGGCCGGAGAGCTTGACTCGCTCATCGGCGGCCAGTGTCAGCGTCGCGCCGACCACGTTCGGTCGGATCGGCAGCTCGGCGGCATCCAGGTCCAGCAGGCACACCAGGGTCACGCTGGCCGGGCGACCGTAGTCGAACAGTTCGTTCATCGCGGCGCGGATGGTCCGGCCGCTCATCAATACGTCGTCGATCAACACCAGGTGCTGGCCTTCGATCTCGAACGGCAGCGCCGAGGGGCGTACCTGCGGGTGCAGGCCGTTCTGGCTGAAGTCATCACGGTAGAAAGACACGTCCAGGGTGCCCAGCGGCGAGTCGCTGCCCAGTTCATCGAGCAAGGCCTGGGCGACCCAGACGCCACCGGTGCGAATGCCGATATAGCGCGGCTCGCTGATGCCACGTTGTTCCAGGTGCGCCGTGAGACGGATCGCCATCTGGCTGATCAGTTCGGCAGGATTGGGCAGGCTCATGCTGGCTCCTTCAGGTTCCCGGGCCGGTGGTGAGAGGCGCGGTCTATCGCTAAAAGAAAGCGCCTTGGCGGCGCTTTCAGAAAATCAGGTTTCAAACAGGGCGGTGTTGGCGTCGAGCCAACCTTGCAGCAGCAGGGCAGCGGCGATGGCGTCCACCGGGTTGTCGCGGTAACTGCCTTTCTGCCCACCGCGTACCAGGCGCTCGCCCTTGGCCTCGAAGGTGGTCAGGCGCTCGTCATGGGTATAGAAGGGCAGGTTGTAGCGGCCGTTGAGCCGGCGCGCGAATTTTTCGGCGCGCAGGCACATGTCGCTGGGCGTGCCGTCCATGTTCAGCGGCAGGCCGACCACCACGGCGTCGGGTTTCCACTCCTTGATCAGCGCTTCGACCTGGTTCCAGTCCGGGACGCCGTTCTGCGCCTTCAGTGTGCACAGCTCGCGAGCCTGGCCGGTAATGACCTGGCCGACCGCGACGCCGATCTGCTTAGTGCCGTAATCGAAGCCCAACAGCAAGCGCAGCGCCATCAGGCGTGTCCTGCCTGGCTGGTGAGCAGGCTGAGGTTGACACCCAGCCGGCTGGCCGCCGCTTCCAGGCGCAGTTCGCTGCTGGTGTTGAACAGGATATCGGCGTCGAATGGGCAGGTCAGCCAGGCGTTGTCGGCCAGTTCGGCTTCCAGTTGCCCCGGTTCCCAACCGGCGTAGCCGAGGGCGATCAGGCTTTTCTCCGGGCCGACGCCGTCGGCGATGGCGAACAACACATCTTGGGAGGTGGACAGCGAAACGCCATTCAGGTCGACGGTGGCCTGGAATTTGGGACCCGACGGATGAAGTACGAAACCGCGGTCGGTCTGCACCGGGCCGCCGATGAAAATCGGTACGTGCTGGCACAAGAGTGGCGGCTCGACCTCGGGACGCAGTTGCTCAAGGATATCCGCCAGGTTCAGTTCCTGCGGACGATTGACCACCAGTCCCATGGCCCCATTGGCCGTGTGCTCGACGATGTAGGTCAAGGTGTGGGCAAAATTCGGATCAGCCATGTGCGGCATGGCAATCAGGAAGTGATGCTTGAGGTAGGTGGGGCTGACGTTTTTCATAGTCGCTAGTGTGGCGGCGCAGGCGCGAACTGACAAGCCGGGGATGCGCAGGAAACGCTGATCACAGCCACCTTCATCCACAGCAGGGTCAGTTGCTGGAAAGCCGATCGCCGCGGGCAAACTTCCAGGTGCGGATGATTTCCAGCCGGTCGATGTCCGACAGATCCCCGGTGAACGGCGCGAACGGCGCGGCCAGGCGCACGATTCGCTGGGCCGCCTGGTCCAGCAAGGGCTGACCGGAGGATTCCAGTACCAGCACCTCATACAGCGAACCGTCGCGGTTGATCGAGACCATCAATCGCAGGTTGCCGTAGATCTGCTTGCGCCGGGCTTCTTCGGGGTAGTTGAGGTTGCCGATGCGCTCGACCTTCTTGCGCCACTCGTCCTTGTACCAGGCACCCTTGTCGCGCATGGTCGACGCAGCGCTCAGGCGATGAATGCGCGGACGTTTGGCGTACAACTGCTGCTCCTGGGCCAATTCGGCTTCCAGGCTGGCGATGTCACTGGACAGCTGCGAGCTGTCGAAGGTTGGCTCGGGGGCCTTGGGTTTCGGATCAGGCTTGACCTCTTCCTTGACCGGGGCCTTTTTCGGCTTTGGCGCCACGGTGGTGACGGCAGCCTTCGGTGCCGTCTCCTGCACCTCCGGCTTGGCGGCCGGCGGCGGGGTGATCTTTTGTACCTTGTTGTCCTGAAACGGCGCGATCTCGGTGGTCTTGGGAATCGCTTTCTTTTCCAGGGTGCCGCTGCCTTGCTGGTTTTCCTGGGCCAGGAAGTCCGCCTTCTGTGGCTTGGTTTCACTCTTGAAGGTGGCCAGGGTGATTTCCAGGGTCTGGCTGATCTGCTTGGGTTCGACCGTGGCAAAGCCAACGCCCAGCAGCACGGCCAAGTGGATCAATGCCGCCAGGAACAAGGTGAAACCGAGACGATCAGCCGGGCGCACACCGCGATGGGCGAGCTCTTGGGGCAGATCGGACGGCATCTTAGCTACAGGCTTCAAGCTTCAAGCTCCAAGTCAGGCTGCACGCTGCATCAAACTTGCCGCTTGAAGCTTGAAGCTTGCAGCTTTTTGTCGATGGCCTCCATCAACATCCCGCCGATGTCCGTGCCGAAGGCATTGTCGATTTCGCGGATACAGGTCGGACTGGTGACGTTGATCTCCGTCAGGTGCTCGCCAATCACATCCAGACCGACGAACAGCAGGCCTTTCTCGCGCAGGGTCGGGCCGACTTGGGCGGCGATCCACCGATCCTTCTCGGTCAGCGGGCGGGCTTCGCCGCGACCGCCGGCCGCCAGGTTGCCGCGGGTTTCACCAGCGGCGGGGATACGCGCCAGGCAATAATCGACAGGTTCGCCGTCGATCATCAGGATGCGTTTGTCGCCATCGACGATGGCCGGCAGGTAACCCTGGATCATGATCTGCTGCTTGCCGTGCAAGGTCAGGGTTTCAAGGATCACCGACAGGTTCGGGTGACCGGCGGTGTGACGGAAGATCGAGGAACCGCCCATGCCGTCCAGGGGCTTGAGGATCACGTCGCCGTGATGGTCGGCGAACTCGCGCAACACGTCCGGGCGACGGCTGACGATGGTCGGCGGCGTGCACTGCGGAAACAGCGTGGCGAAGAGCTTTTCGTTGCAATCGCGCAGGCTCTGCGGCTTGTTGACCACCAGCACGCCAGCGCTTTCAGCCTGCTCCAGCAGATAAGTGGAGTAAACGAATTCCATGTCGAACGGCGGATCCTTGCGCATCAGGATCACGTCCAGGTCGCTGAGCAGCGCATCGCTTTCCTCGCCCAGTTCGAACCACTTCTCGGGATTGGCGAAGACTTTCAGCGGCTTCATCCGCGCCCGGGCCTGGCCTTCGGCCTGGTAGAGATCACGCTGCTCCATATAGAACAGCTCCCAGCCGCGCTTCTGAGCGGCCAGCAACATGGCCAGCGAGCTATCCTTTTTATAGGAAATGCTGGCGATAGGGTCCATGACAATGCCGACGCGTACGCTCATGGCTTGGTTCCTCGAAAATTGGGTGGGCACGAAGGGCGTGAAAAAGTGGCGTCAGAGTGGCGCCCCCAAGATTGGCGGTCAAGGAAAAACCGCCGTACCGAGCGGCTGATAGATCGGCGCTGGAGACTGTGCTAAAAAGGCTGCCATGTGACGTGCGGGCCTTGAACATCAAGGGTTTGCGCTGTCGATCACTCTTATGCGTTAAAAACCGGTTTGCAGTGGCAATGGCAGAGCATCTTACGCAGCAGCAACCCAGCGCCTTGAAGGTCATGGTCATCGACGACTCGAAGACCATCCGCCGCACCGCCGAAACCTTGCTGCGCAACGCCGGTTGCGAGGTGATCACGGCGATCGACGGCTTCGATGCCCTGGCCAAGATCGTCGACCATCACCCAGGCATTATCTTTGTCGACATCATGATGCCGCGCCTGGACGGTTACCAGACGTGCGCCCTGATCAAGAACAACAGCGCTTTCAAGGCCACGCCAGTGATCATGCTGTCGTCGCGCGATGGCTTGTTCGACAAGGCCAAGGGACGCATCGTCGGCTCCGATCAATTTCTGACCAAGCCTTTCAGCAAGGAAGAGTTGCTGGGCGCGATACAGGCCCATGTCCCGGGTTTTGCCGCTGCCCAGTTGCACCAGGCACATTAATGACGCTCGGCCTCGGGCCCGAGGTCTAGAAGAATGGGGAATACCATGGCACGAGTTCTGATCGTCGATGATTCGCCGACTGAAATGTACAAGTTGACCGGCATGCTGGAAAAGCACGGCCATCAGGTCCTGAAGGCCGAGAACGGCGCCGATGGCGTGGCACTGGCGCGCCAGGAAAAGCCCGACGCGGTGTTGATGGACATCGTCATGCCTGGCCTCAACGGGTTCCAGGCCACGCGCCAGCTGACCAAGGACCCGGACACCGGCCATATCCCGGTCATCATCATCACCACCAAGGACCAGGAAACCGACAAGGTCTGGGGGACGCGCCAAGGGGCGAAGGACTACCTGACCAAGCCGGTGGACGAAGAAACCCTGATCGCGACCCTGAACAAAGTACTGGCGGGTTGAAAGCGCGGCCATGAGCCAATCCCTGACCGCATTCGAGCTGTTGCTGCAGATCGATCGGCGCTGTCGGCTATTGGGCGCGGACTTGCCGTCCCAACCGATCCACCGCGATAGCTGGAGCGGCATCGGCTTTCGCCTGGGCGAACATTGGTACGTGGCGCCCATGGGCGAAGTCAGCGAGGTGCTGCACGAGCCGCGCCACACGCCTTTGCCCGGGGTCAAGCCATGGGTTCGCGGCGTGGCTAACCTGCGCGGACGTTTGTTGCCATTGATGGACCTGTGCGGTTTCTTCGGCCATGAACTGTCCAGCGTGCGCAAGCATCGGCGGGTACTGGTGGTGGATCATGACGAGGTGTTCGCCGGCTTGCTGGTGGACGAAGTCCAGGGGTTGCAGCATTTCCCCCAGGGCAGCCTCGAATCGATTTTGACGAACGACCTCGATGGCCCGGAATCAGCCTTCGTCCAGGGCCGTTTTGGCGCAGAGCGGCAATGGCGGGTGTTCAGCCCGTTTGCACTGGCGCGCTCGCCAGGATTCATGGATGTGGCGGTTTAACGAGACTTAGCGCGGCCCCTGTGGGAGCGAGCAGGACAGGCGAGGACCATGATCAAAACTCAAACAGGCAAGACACTGGAGGCGTCGCGCAGTCGTTCGCAGATCATCGTGCTGTTCGTCGCGCTGATCGTCTTCATCATGCTGTTATTTGCCAATTTCGCTTACCTCAACACCCAGTCTACGTACGACAAGCAGTACATCGGCCATGCCGGTGAGTTGCGAGTGTTGTCCCAGCGCATCGCCAAGAACGCCACCGAGGCCGCGGCCGGCAAGGCCGCAGCCTTCAAGCTGCTGAGCGATGCGCGCAACGATTTCGCCCAGCGCTGGGGCTATCTGAAACAAGGCGACCCGGTGACCGGCCTGCCGCCGGCGCCCGCCACCCTGCGCCCGCAGATGCGCGCTGTGCAACTGGACTGGGAGCGCCTGCTGAAGAACACCGACGCCATCCTCTCCAGCGAGCAGACCGTCCTGTCGTTGCATCAGGTCGCGGCGACCCTGGCCGAAACCGTGCCGCAACTGCAGGTCGAATACGAGAAAGTCGTTGAAATCCTCCTGCAACGCGGCGCGCCGGCCGCCCAAGTGGCCATGGCCCAGCGCCAATCATTGCTGGCCGAGCGGATTCTTGGCGCGGTGAACACGGTGTTGGCCGGCGACGAGAACGCCAGCCAGGCGGCCGACACGTTTGGCCGCGACGCCGCGCTCTTTGGCCAGGTGCTCAACGGCATGTTGCAGGGCGACGCGACCTTGAAAATTTCCCAGGTACAGGACCGCGATGCCCGTGCGCGCCTGACTGAAATCAGCGAGCTGTTCGAATTTGTCTCCGGCTCGGTGGATGAAATTCTCGAGACTTCTCCGGAGCTGTTCAAGGTCCGCGAGTCGGCGGGCAACATCTTCAACCTGTCGCAGACCTTGCTCGACGAAGCCTCGCACCTGGCCACGGCCTTCGAAAACCTCGCCGGTGGGCGGTCCGTCAACACCATTGGCGGCTACGTATTGGGCCTGCTGGCGCTGATGTCGATCATCCTGATCGGGTTGGTGATGGTCCGCGAGACCAATCGCCAGTTGCGTGAAACCGCGGAAAAGAACGAGCGCAACCAGAACGCGATCATGCGTCTGCTGGATGAAATCGAGGACTTGGCCGACGGCGACCTGACCGTGACGGCTTCGGTCACCGAAGACTTCACCGGGACCATCGCCGATTCGATCAACTATTCGGTGGATCAACTGCGCGACCTGGTGGCGACGATCAACCTGACCGCTGGCCAGGTGGCCGCCGCCGTGCAGGAAACCCAGGCCACCGCCATGCATCTGGCCCAGGCGTCCGAGCACCAGGCCCAGCAGATCAGCGAAGCTTCGACTTCAATCAATGAAATGGCCCAGTCCATCGACCAGGTGTCCGCCAATGCCGCCGAGTCGTCGGCCGTGGCCGAGCGTTCCGTGGAAATCGCCAACAAGGGCAACGAGGTGGTGCACAACACCATTCATGGCATGGACAACATTCGCGAACAGATCCAGGACACTGCCAAGCGCATCAAGCGCCTGGGTGAGTCATCCCAGGAAATCGGCGATATCGTCAGCCTGATCGACGACATTGCCGACCAGACCAACATCCTTGCACTGAACGCGGCGATCCAGGCGTCCATGGCGGGCGATGCCGGTCGTGGCTTTGCGGTGGTGGCCGATGAAGTGCAGCGGTTGGCGGAACGCTCCTCGGCGGCGACCCGGCAGATCGAGACGCTGGTGCGAGCGATCCAGGCCGACACCAACGAAGCGGTGATCTCCATGGAGCAGACCACTACCGAAGTGGTCCGCGGCGCCCGGCTGGCACAGGACGCCGGGGTCGCGCTGGAAGAAATCGAAGGGGTTTCCAAGACCTTGGCGGCGCTGATCCAGAGCATTTCCAACGCGGCACAGCAGCAGACCACCTCGGCGGGGCAGATATCCTTGACCATGAATGTGATCCAGCAGATCACCAGCCAGACCTCGTCCGGCTCCACTGCCACCGCCGAGAGCATTGGCAACCTGGCGAAAATGGCCAGTCAGCTGCGCCGCTCGGTGTCGGGGTTCACCTTGCCGGCGACGCCGGTGGCGGATGAGGGCAAGGGGTGACTATTGAGAAGGGTTATGTGGCGGGGGGGCTTTCGTGGCGAGGGAGCTTGCTCCCGCTGGGGGGCGTAGCCGCCCCAAAGATTTTGTGAGCGCTGCGCACTCAAGCGGGAGCAAGCTCCCTCGCCACGGAGTCCTCGGCCGTACCACAGGCATGCGCCTGTTGATTTGGAGTGGTTATGGGTGATCGGCACGACTACGTGGCCCTGGAATGGGTCAAGGGCGAGATTGCCGAAACGCTGAAGCAGGCCCACCTGGCCCTTAATCGCCTGGTGGACGACCCGCAGGCGTCGGATGCCCTTGCCCAATGCCTGGCCTGCATCCATCAGGTCCATGGCGGCCTGCAAATGGTCGAGTTCTACGGCGCGGCGTTGCTGGCCGAGGAAATGGAGCAGCTGTGCGGCGCCTTGCAGAGCGATCGAATCGCCCATCGCGACGAGGCTATCAGCCTGTTGCGCCAAGCCTTGGGCCAGTTGCCGATCTATCTTGATCGGGTCCAGGGCGCTCGCCGCGACCTGCCGTTAGTGGTGCTGCCATTGATCAATGACTTGCGCAGTGCCCGGGGCGAGAGCCTGTTGTCGGAGACCAGCCTTTTCAGTCCGCAATTACCCGATATTGCCCCGCTCGGCGCGGACGCCTTGAAACGGCTCGAGCCGGCCGACCTGCCAGGCACCTTGCGCAAGTTGCGCCAGACCCTGCAAGTGGCCCTGGTGGGGCTGTTGCGCGAACAGGACGACGCCACCCATCTCGGTTACCTGGCCAAAGTCTTTCACCGTTTGGAAACCTTGTGTGCCGGCGCGCCGCTCAACGCACTGTGGCAAGTCGCTTCGGCGCTGGTCGAAGGCATGCGCGACGCACGCATCGGCAACAGCCCGGCGCTGCGCAGCCTGTTCAAGGACGCCGACAAGGAACTCAAGCGCCTGCTGGAGCAGGGCATTGCCGGCATCAATCAGCCGGCCCCACCCCACTTGGTCAAAAGCTTGTTGTTCTATATTGCCAAGGCCGAACACCCCAGCGGGCAGATGCAGATCATGAAAGAACGCTACTCACTTGACGACGCGCTGCCCGACGGCGCCATGGTCGATGAAGAACGGGCGCGGCTGGCCGGGCCCGACCGCGATGCCATGCGCTCGGTGCTGGCGGCGCTTTGCGAAGAATTGGTGCGGGTCAAGGAGCGCCTGGACCTGTTCGTGCGCAGCGACCGCCAGCACGCCTCGGAACTGGACAGCCTGTTGGCGCCCCTGCGGCAGATCGCCGACACCTTGGCGGTGCTCGGTTTCGGCCAGCCGCGCAAAGTGATCATCGACCAATTGGCGGTAGTGCTGAGCCTCGCCCAAGGTCAACGCGACCCGGATGACGCGACGCTCATGGATGTCGCGGGGGCCTTGCTCTATGTCGAGGCAACGCTGGCCGGCATGGTCGGCACCGTCGAGCCTGAAAGCCGCGACGACAACCCTCTGCCAACGACTGACCTGACCCAGATCCACCAGATCGTCATCAAGCAAGCCCACACCTGCCTGCAACAGGCCAAGGACATGATCGTCGATTACATCGACGCCGACTGGAACCGCGAGCAGCTCGAGGCGTTGCCGGGGTTGTTGACCCAGGTGCGTGGCGCGCTGGCGATGATTCCGTTGAACCGTGCCGCCAGTCTCGTGGAGGCTTGCAACGGTTCCATCCACGAGCATCTGCTGCTCGATCATGCCCAGCCGGGTTGGGAAGAACTCGATCATCTGGCCGATGTGATCACCGGCCTGGAATATTACCTGGAGCGTTTGAGCGAAGACCCCCAGAAGCCTGCCGAGGGTCTGCTGGATGAGGTCGAACGCAGCCTCGGCGCCCTAGGCTATTTCCCAGACGAAGCCCGCGTGCCGTTGCTCGATGATGTGCTGAGCCCCAACGAGGCCCAGGTCATGCAGGACTTGCAGGAACTGGACGATCCGCAAACCGTGCAATCGCTCGCCGAAGTCCTGGCCAGCCCGGTCTCGGCGCTCAACCCGCCGGCGAGGAACATGCCGGCCAGCCTGCTGCCGCCGCTGGATGAAAGCCCGGTGGACGACGAACTGCGCGAAGTGTTCCTCGAGGAAACCGCCGAGGTCCTGGACGTCCTGCATGAGTACCTGCCGCGCTGGGCCGCTCACTCGGATGACCACGTTGCCCTGACTGAGCTGCGCCGAGGCTTCCATACCCTCAAGGGCAGCGGTCGGATGGTCCGGGCGCTGATCCTGGGCGAGCTGGCCTGGGCTGTGGAGAACCTGCTCAATCGCGTATTGGAGCGCAGCGTCGAGCCGGGTACTTCGGTCCGGCAGTTGGTTGAAGAAACGGTGCAATTGCTGCCTGAGCTGGTCGCCGATTTCGCGGCCTCTCACCAACGCCAGCGTGACGATGTCGACCGCTTGGCCGCACGTGCCCATGGGCTTGCCAAAGGCAGTGATGAAGAGGATGACGACGAACAGGACGTGGCTGCGCTCGATCCTTTACTCCTGAAAATTTTCGACAATGAAGCCCAGGCCCACCTCGCCACACTCAATCGCTTTCTCGACCAAGCCGCCGAGCAGTTGCCGTTGCAAGCCGGCGACGAACTGCAACGGGCCTTGCATACGCTCAAGGGCAGCGCATCGATGGCCGGTGTAGCGCCAATCGCCGAGCTTGCCGGGGTGATGGACGAAATGGCCCGGGAATACAGGGCGCATCTGTTGGCCCTCGACCTGGAGGAGGTTGAGCTGTTGCTGGAAGGCGAAGGGCTGCTGCGACGTGGCCTGCGCCAGTTGCACAGCGAACCGCTGGCGCCGATCCCCGGTGCCGTCGACCTGATCCAGCGCGCCCGGGCGCTGTTGGCCGAGCGCCTGCAAGCGGCCCACGGCTCGCCGGACCAAGGCGTGCGAACCAAGCGCAATCCGCAATTGATCAATAACTTCCTCGCCCAAGGCATGGACATCCTGCTGGACGCGGAAAACCTGCTGCAGCGGTGGCAACAACACCCCGCCGAAAGCCAGGAATTGAGCGCGCTGCTCGATGAGCTGACCACCCTTGGCGAAGGCGCACACCTGGCCGACCTGCACCCGGTGGACGAGCTCTGCGAAGCCTTGCTCGATCTCTATGGTGCGGTGGAAGAAAGCAGCCTGGCGGTCAGCGAGACCTTTTTTCAAGAGGCGCAACGGGCCCATGAAGCGCTGATCGACATGCTTGATGAACTGGCGGCCGGGCAGCATGTGAATCCGCAACCCGCACGCGTCCAGGCCCTGCGCAGCCTGCTTGAAGAGAGTCTCGATCCAGCCGCCACCGGGCTGATTCGAAGCGATGGCAGCCGCACGCTGAGCATCCGCGAGCTGGGCCACGCGACGGCTGAAATGGAGCGTGACTCGCCCGCCGTTGCCGCGGTGGATGAAGACATCGCCTCGATCTTCCTCGAAGAAGCGCAAGACATTCTGGAAAGCGCCGCCCAGGCCTTGCAGCGCTGGCTCGCCGACCCGGACAACGGCGCACCGTTGTCATCGCTGCAACGCGATTTGCATACCCTCAAGGGTGGCGCGCGCATGGCGGATATCCGGCCGGTAAGCGACCTCGCCCAAGAGTTGGAGAATCTCTACGAAGGGCTGGTGGACCGCCGCTACAGCTACAGCGCGGAACTGGCGCAGTTGCTCAACAGCAGCCACGAACGCCTCGATCTGTTGCTTGGGCAATTGCAGCAAGGCCAGCCGCTGGGGGATCCCGTCGCGCTGATCGACGCCATTCACCGGTTCCGCCAGGACAGGCCGAGCGCCATCGAAGCGGTAGGGACGGGCCAGAACGATGCAGCCGGCCACGACCCCGAGCTGCTGGAAATCTTCCTCGAAGAAGGATTCGACATTCTCGACAGTTCCGGCGCGGCGCTGCTGCGTTGGCAGGAAGAACCGTCGAACCGCCAGGCCGTGGAGACACTGCTGCGCGATTTGCACACCCTCAAGGGTGGCGCGCGAATGGTGGAGATCACGCCCATCGGCGACCTCGCCCATGAACTCGAGAACCTCTGCGAAGGTTTGTCGGCGGGGCTGCTGCAACCGGGCCCCGAACTCTTTGCCTTGCTGCAAAGCAGCCATGATCGGCTGGCGCAGATGCTCGATGCGGTCCGTGCGGGCCAGCCGTGTCCACCCGGCGACCGGTTGATCGCGCGGATCCAGGCAGTGAACCATCCGCCGGTCAACGAGGCGCCTGAAATCGCTTCGCCAGCGCAACCGACATCGCCCCCTGTTCCTGCGCCCCTGCCGACACGAGCCGATCCCGCCGCGCCAGGCGACGGCGCGGACATGGTCAAAGTCTCTGCCGAACTGCTCGATGACCTAGTGAACCTGGCGGGGGAAACCTCGATTTATCGCGGCCGCATCGAGCAACAGGTCAACGACGCGCGCATCGCCCTGAGCGAGATGGAAACCACCATCGAGCGCATGCGCGACCAATTGCGACGCCTGGACACTGAGACCCAGGGGCGGATTCTCAGTCGCCAACAGGTGGAAGCCGAACGGTTGGGCTACGAAGAGTTCGACCCGCTGGAAATGGATCGCCACTCTCAATTGCAGCAATTGTCCCGGGCGCTGTTCGAGTCCGCCTCGGACCTGGTCGACCTCAAGGAAACCCTTGATCGCAGCAATCACGACGCGGAAAACCTGTTGCAACAGCAAGGGCGCATCAACACCGAACTCCAAGAGGGCCTTATGCGTACGCGCATGGTGCCGTTCGAACGAATGCTGCCGCGCCTCAAGCGCATCGTCCGGCAAGTGGCGCAGGAATTGGGCAAGGACGTGGAGTTCGTGGTCGACAATGCCGAGGGCGAGATGGACCGCAACGTGCTCGAACGCATGGCCGCGCCTTTGGAGCACATGCTGCGCAACGCCGTCGACCACGGTCTTGAGTCCGCCGACGTGCGCGTCGCCGCCGGTAAGCCGGCGCGAGGGCGCATCAGCCTCGAGCTGTCCCGGGAGGGCGGCGACATCATTTTCGACATACGTGACGACGGTGCCGGTGTGCCGCTGGACGCGGTACGGCGCAAGGCGATCAAGCGTGGCATGTTGTCGCCAGACAGCGACATGAGCGATCGCGACGTGTTGCAATTCATCTTGCAGCCCGGGTTCTCCACCGCCGAAAAAATCACCCAGATCTCCGGGCGTGGCGTCGGCATGGACGTGGTCCATGAAGAGGTACGGCAGTTGGGCGGCAGCATGGCCATCGACTCGACACCGGGGCAGGGCGCGCATTTTCGCATTCGCCTGCCGTTCACCGTGGCGGTTAACCGGGCCTTGATGGTGCAGTGTCACGAAGACCAGTACGCCATTCCGTTGAACACCATTGAAAGCATCGTCCGGGTGCTGCCCGCCGAGCTGGATGGCTATTACCAGCTCGATCCGCCGGTCTACACCTATGCCGGGCAGCGTTATGAACTGTGCTACCTCGGCGAGCTGCTGAAAACCGCCGCTCGCCCGAAATTGCTGGGCCAGAGCCAACCCTTGCCGGTGCTGCTGGTGCAGTGTAATGAACGGCATATTGCCGTGCAGGTGGACGCCACCACCGGGACCCGGGAAATCGTGGTCAAGAGCCTTGGTCCGCAATTTTCGGCGGTCCGGGGCCTGTCGGGAGCGACGATCCTGGGGGACGGCCGGGTGGTACTGATCCTTGACCTGCTGGCGCCGATCCGCGCTTTGCCACACCAGGCCCCACGTCGCGATGGACGCGCGCAAGGCGAGAGTGAACCTCAACGTCCGCTGTTGGTTTTGGTGGTGGACGACTCTGTAACCGTGCGCAAGGTCACCAGCCGCCTGCTGGAGCGCCATGGCATGCACGTGCTCACCGCCAAGGACGGTGTGGACGCCATGGCGTTGCTGGCCGAGCACTCCCCGGACCTGATGTTGCTGGACATCGAGATGCCGCGCATGGATGGCTTCGAAGTGGCGGCGCAAGTGCGCAACGATCCGCGCCTGGCACATCTGCCGATCATCATGATCACCTCCCGCACCGGCCAGAAACACCGCGACCGCGCCACGGCAATCGGCGTCAACGACTACCTGGGCAAGCCTTACCAAGAGTCAGTGTTGCTCGACAGCATTGCGTACTGGAGCAAAAACCATGCATGACTCTCGCGCCAGTCATCTCACCGGGCTATTGCTGCCCTTGGCCGACCGGCACCTGATCCTGCCCAACGTGGCGGTGGCCGAACTGATCGATTACCAGAGCAGCGCGTTCGATCTGGACACCCCGCCGTGGTTCCTGGGCTGGGTGAGCTGGCGTGAGCGGCAAATCCCGCTGCTGAGCTTCGAGTCGGCCTGCGGCCAGAAGACCGTGATGGGCGAGCGCGTGCGCATCGTCGTGCTCAATGCCCTGGGCGGCCGACCGGAGCTGCGCTTCATCGCCCTGCTGGTGCAAGGCATCCCACGCTCCTGCAAGCTCGACAGCCAGTTGAGCTACGTCGATGTGCCGCTGTGCGGGCTGGAACAGGCGGCGATGCAGGTGGGGGAGCATGTGGCGAAAGTGCCGGATCTGTTGGCGTTGGAAGAGTTGGTGGTGGCAGCGGGGCTGGTAAAAAACTAGGCATGGCGTTGTACCTGTAGGAGCAGGTATTCATTTCATCGAGATCTCAAAATCGTCGAGATTCCGTGGCCAGGGAGGTTTTTCCCGCTGGACTGTGAAACAGTCCCATAAAGGTCTGTTAAGTCCCTTTATGGGACCGAGTTAAGCGGCAAGACTTGATAAGTCCCAAAAAGGGACCTATCGTTCCCTTTTTGGGACTGTAGGTTGCTTCTATGAATCACCTTCCTCTCAGCGATGCGCTGTTCACGGCCACTCAGCGCCGGGTCTTAGGTTTGTTGTTTGGTAAGCCGGATCAAAGCTTCTACACCAACGAAATTGCCCGCTGGGCTCAAATAGGCAAAGGCAGCCTTATGCGCGAGCTGGAACGCCTGCAACGCTCAGGCGTGCTCACCATGACTCGTTTGGGCAATCAAACCCATTATCAAGCCAACCCACGCTGCCCGATTTACGCTGAGCTGCTAGGCATCGTGCGCAAAACTATCGGTATTGCCGAACCGTTGCGCCAGGCATTGGAGCCTTTTTCAGGACAACTGCGCTGGGCGTTCGTCTATGGCTCTGTCGCCAAGGGCCAAGCGAACACATCCAGCGACATAGACCTCATGCTGATTGGCGAGGGCCTGCACTACAGTGAAGTGATGGAGCGGCTCTTACCTCTGGAAGAACAACTGGGTCGCCCCCTCAACCCTACGCTCTACACGCCTCAGGACTGGGTAGCAAAATTTGCGGCCGGCAACAGCTTTGTGGTGCGGGTAGCGCAACAGGACAAGATCAATTTGCTGGGTGAAGTCCCTTTGGAAACCAAGGATGGACAAGCACCAAAACCTGGAGAATCTGTTACATAGCGGCGGCCTGAAAGCCGAACCACCGGATCGCCAGGAGTGTGAGGGCCTGATGCGTTCAGCCGCGGATCGCTTGAAGGATGCCCAAACAACAGCCCTTTCTTTCGCCAGCCGTTTCGACCTGGCATACAACGCGGCCCATGCCTTGGCGCTCACGGCGCTACGCTTGAGCGGTTATCGGTCGGACAAGCGCTATCTGGTCTTCCAGTGCCTAATTCACACGGCGGACATCGGCAAAGTACAGGTCCGGTTATTCGCGTTGTGTCATGAGCGGCGTAACCTTGCCGAGTACGAGGGTTATATGGACGAAGACCATGCACTCCTTACCCAACTGATTGAGAGCGCAGCAGAACTGCTCGAACGGGTCCGGCAATTGATGGCCAAGACTTGATATCCGTGGCGAGGGAGCTTGCTCCCGCTGGGCCGGGCTGGCGCTCCAGCGCAAAGCGGCCCCAAAAGCGACGACTGCTGCGCAGCCGAGCGGGAGCAAGCTCCCTCGCCACAGAAGCATTGTCCGCTGCGGCATTCAACCGTTACTCCCACCGTAACAATCCACCGCTGAGCTTGATTGATGCCCTCGCCACAACACTCCTAAGGTAGCTCCCACGACAGCGAAACCGTGGAGTGATCATGACAACAATAATATCCCCCGACTCGCGCTGGACGCGGCGGCGCAGCGAAAAGCAGCGGCGTCTCGGGCTGGTGAAGGGGTTGGCCGACGGTGTGGTGCTGCCCACCGATAAGATCATTGCCGCGCTGGAGGTATTGATCCTGCCCGGCGACCGTGTGGTGCTGGAGGGCAATAACCAGAAGCAGGCGGATTTCCTGTCGCGGTCGCTGGCGAAAGTCGACTCTTCAAAATTGCACGATCTGCACATGATCATGCCCAGCGTTGGCCGGTCCGAGCATCTGGACCTGTTCGAGCGCGGCATCGCCCGCAAGCTCGACTTCTCCTTCGCCGGCACCCAGAGCCTGCGTATCAGCCAACTGCTTGAAGACGGCTTGCTGGAAATCGGCGCGATCCACACCTACATTGAACTCTATGCCCGCCTGGTGGTGGACCTGATTCCCAACGTCGTGCTGTCAGCCGGTTTCATGGCCGACCGCGCCGGCAATATCTACACCGGCCCGAGCACGGAAGACACGCCGGCGCTAATCGAACCGGCGGCGTTCAGCGATGGCATCGTCATCGTCCAGGTCAATCAGCTGGTAGACGACGTCAGCGACCTGCCGCGGGTGGATATCCCGGCGTCCTGGGTCGATTTCGTGGTGGTGGCCGACAAGCCGTTCTACATCGAACCACTGTTCACCCGCGATCCGCGCCACATCAAGCCGGTGCATGTGCTGATGGCGATGATGGCGATCCGTGGGATCTACGAAAAACACAACGTCCAATCCCTCAATCACGGCATCGGCTTCAACACTGCCGCCATCGAATTGATCCTGCCGACCTACGGCGAATCCCTTGGTTTGAAGGGCAAGATCTGCCGCAACTGGACCCTCAATCCACATCCGACCCTGATCCCGGCCATCGAAAGCGGCTGGGTCGAAAGCGTGCATTGCTTCGGCACCGAGCTGGGTATGGAAAACTACATCGCCGCTCGTCCCGATGTGTTCTTCACCGGCCACGACGGCTCGCTGCGTTCCAATCGCATGGTCTGCCAACTGGCCGGACAGTACGCGGTGGACCTGTTCATCGGCGCTACCTTGCAAGTGGACGGAGACGGCCATTCCTCGACGGTGACCCGAGGCCGCTTGGCCGGTTTCGGCGGTGCGCCGAACATGGGCCATGATCCCCGCGGTCGCCGTCACGGTACGCCGGCGTGGCTCGATATGCGCCACGGCGATGGCGAGGCGCCGTTGCTCGAGCGCGGCAAGAAACTGGTGGTGCAGATGGTCGAGACGTTCCAGGAGGGCGGCAAAGCCACTTTCGTCGAGACCCTCGACGCGGTGGACGTGGCGAAGAAAGCCGGCATGCCCCTGGCGCCGATCATGATCTACGGCGACGACGTTACCCACCTGCTCACCGAAGAGGGCATCGCCTATCTGTATAAGGCCCGCTCTTTGGAAGAGCGTCAGGCGATGATCGCGGCGGTGGCTGGGGTCACCGCCATCGGCTTGCGCCATGACCCGAAAGACACCGCGCGCATGCGTCGCGAAGGGCTGATCGCCTTGCCCGAAGACCTCGGCATCCGTCGCACCGACGCCACCCGCGAGCTGCTCGCGGCCAAGAGCGTGGCTGACCTGGTGGAGTGGTCCGGTGGCCTCTACAACCCGCCCGCCAAGTTCAGGAGCTGGTAAATGCGCGCCCTAAACCTGCAACCCCAAACATTATCCCTGGCTGAACGTTTGGCCGACCTGGCGGTGGACGCGTTGATCGACGAAGCCGACCTGTCACCTAAACCGGCCTTGGTGGACCGTCGCGGCAGCGGCGCCCACACCGATTTGCACCTGGGCCTGATGCACGCTTCGGCGCTGTCGTTGTGGCCGGCCTTCAAAGAAATGGCCGAAGCCGCGTTGGTCTGCGGCGAGATCGGCCTGCCGCTGCGCGAAGCGCTCGGCCGGATCGGCCGTGAAGGCGAAGCCGCGATGCTGGCGACCACGGGCGGGGTGAATACCCACCGAGGTGCGATCTGGGCCTTGGGCTTGCTCGTGGCGGCGGCGGCGCTGGAGCCTGAATCCAACGTCGCTGGCGCCGTCACCCTACGTGCTGCCCGCCTGGCCTTGCTCAACGACCGTCATGCGCCCCAACCGTTGAGCCACGGCGCCCAGGTCGCCCAGCGCTATGGTGCGCGCGGTGCCCGGGAGGAAGCGCAACTGGCGTTCCCGGCCGTCACCGGCCTGGGCCTGCCGCAACTCAAGCACAGTCGCGCGGCGGGCGCGGACGAACAGAACGCCCGGCTCGATGCCTTGCTGGCGATCATGACCACACTGGCCGACACCTGTGTGCTCTACCGCGCCGGCGAAGCGGGTCTGTACGCCATGCAACAGGGCGCCCAAGCCGTGCTGGCTGCCGGTGGCAGCGCGACCTGGGCGGGTCGCCGCCAATTGCACGCGCTGGACCAACAACTGATTGCCTTGAACGCCTCGCCCGGCGGCGCTGCCGACCTGCTCGCCGCGTGCCTGTTCCTCGACCGTATCGAACGCGGCGATGGCTTCTTCCCTGGAGTGTGCTGATGGAAACCTTATCCTTTGAATTCCCCGCCGGGCAGCCGCCACGGGGCAGGGCGCTGGTGGGCTGCGTCGGCTCGGGCGACCTGGAAGTGCTGATCGAACCAGGCTTGGCGGGCACGCTTTCGATTCAAGTGCAGACCTCGGTCAATGGCAGCGAGCAACGCTGGCGGCATCTGTTCGCGCGCATGTTCGACGGCCAGACCCCGCCTGCGATGACCATCGATATCCACGATTTTGGCGCCACCCCCGGCGTGGTGCGCTTGCGCCTGGAACAAGGCTTCGAGGAGATCGGCCATGACTGACAGCGCCGCGTTGCTCAACAAGCACAGCTTCGTCGAACTCGGCGCCCGGCAACGAGCCAAGGCCCTGCTCGATGAGG
The DNA here is from genome assembly GCF_014268645.1 of Pseudomonas sp. SWRI154. Lineage (NCBI taxonomy): Bacteria > Pseudomonadati > Pseudomonadota > Gammaproteobacteria > Pseudomonadales > Pseudomonadaceae > Pseudomonas > Pseudomonas sp. SWRI154. The sequence continues at coordinate 40,709 of NZ_JABWQW010000014.1, read as the reverse complement.
GTACGTTCCGCGAATTGCTCGACCCGTTCCAGCGTGTCATGTCGCCCTGGCTGCTGCGCCAGGGTGTGGTGCCCCAAAGCGATGACGGCGTGGTGATCGCCAAGGGCACCCTCGATGGTTTGCCGGTCGTTGTGGCAGCTATCGAAGGCGCGTTCCAGGGCGGCAGCCTCGGCGAAGTCGGCGGGGCAAAGATTGCCGGTGCGCTGGAGTTGGCCGCCGAAGACAATCGCAACGGCACTCCCACCCGCGCCGTGCTGCTGCTGGAAACCGGTGGCGTGCGGTTGCAGGAGGCCAACCTCGGGCTCGCGGCGATTGCCGAGATTCATTCGGCGATTGTCGACCTGCGCCAGTACCAACCGGTAGTCGGCGTGGTGGCCGGCAGCGTTGGCTGCTTTGGCGGCATGTCAATCGCCGCCGGGCTGTGCAGCTATTTGCTGGTGACCCAGGAAGCGCGGCTGGGCTTGAACGGTCCTCAAGTGATCGAACAGGAAGCCGGCCTCGACGAATACGACTCTCGCGACCGGCCGTTCATCTGGAGCCTGACCGGCGGCGAGCAGCGTTTCGCCACCGGACTGGTGGACCGTTATGCCGCCGATGATGTGGCACGGATTCGCCAGCAGGTCGCCGAGCTGCTGCACCTGGGCGTGCCCACCGAGCACCGCAGCGCTCAGGCCGAGCTGTTCCTCCAGCGCCTGGCTCGCTTGGATACCGATGTGCAAATCGAACTGGCGACGGTTCGCCAGTTGTATCAGGGAGAACGTCCATGAGTGCGTATTCGTTGAGGGGCTTGCGTTGGTTCGAGGCCCTGAGCGGCGGTGCCGCGCCGTTGGACGGCTTGCCCGCTTCGCTGAAAGTCGCCGATGTCCAACTGGGCGGGCAGCCGGCGCGGCTGCTGGCCGTCGTGGCCGATTCGACCAACCGTTTTCCTCGGGCTCGCAACGGCGAAGTCGGGTTGCTCGAAGGGTGGGGCCTGGCCAAAGCCGTGGACGACGCCATCGAGGCCGACCGCCATGCCGCAGCCAAGCGAGCGTTGATCGCCATCGTCGATGTGCCTAGCCAGGCTTACGGCCGGCGCGAAGAAGCCTTGGGCATTCATCAGGCTTTGGCCGGTGCCGCCGACAGTTATGCCCGGGCCCGACTGGCCGGGCATCCGGTGATTGGCTTGCTGGTGGGCAAGGCGATGTCGGGCGCATTCCTTGCTCACGGTTACCAGGCCAACCGACTGATCGCCCTGCGCGACCCGGGCGTCATGGTCCATGCCATGGGCAAGGCCTCGGCGGCGCGGGTGACCTTGCGCAGTGTCGAAGAGCTTGAGGCCTTGGCCGCGAGTGTGCCGCCGATGGCGTATGACATCGACAGTTTTGCCAGCCTGGGGCTGCTGTGGGAGTCCTTGTCGGTGGAGCGGATCGAGCAACCCACGGCCACGGACCTGGCTCGGATTACTGATTGTCTGCAACAGGCGATCAACGACGTGGTCGGGGCGCCTCGTGACTTGAGCAGTCGCCTCGGTGCGACCCACCGGGCGGCCTCCAGTAGGGTTCGCCAATTGTTGAGAGCGCAGTGGTGAACGGGTTCCTCGCCCATGACCTGCTTTGGGGGATGACCCCGCAGCAGCTGCCCGCCGGTGCGCCGGCATGGGTGGTCGAATCGATTGCCGTCGGGCAACCCGTGGTGGTTCGGCGCTCGCTGACGGCACCGGATCAAATCGCGGTGGGAGTGCGTGGACGCTTGCGTGAGCAACGTTACGCAACGTCGATGGTGGTCGCGGCGATTTCCCGTCGCGTCAGGCCGGAAGCGCTTTGTCACGTCCCGTCGACGCGTGATTTGCCCGCCCTGCAAGCGCTCTCCCGCCTGCGCCCGATACTCGACGCCAGCGGCTGGACCTGGGGTGTGAGCGGTAGCGCCGGGTTTGAACTCGCCACGGGCGTCGAGGCGCTGCATGAGGGCAGCGATCTCGATTTGATTATGCGCACGCCGCGCTTTTTGGACCGTCTCCAGGCCAGGGAGCTGTTGGCGCAATTGGATGCCTCGATGTGCGTCGTCGACATGCAGTTGCAGACGCCTTTGGGCGCCGTCGCGCTGCGCGAATGGGCGGGCTCGTCGCCTCGGGTGTTGCTCAAGGACAACGTTCAGGCCCGGCTGGTGAGCGACCCTTGGCAGCCTTCACTGGAGCAGGTCGCGTGAGCAGCCTCTTCGTCTTTCCCGGCCAGGGTGCGCAGCGCGTGGACATGCTCCATGGCTTGGCGCAGCAGACCCTGGACGAAGCGGGCGACGTACTCGGTGAAGATGTCTTGCAACTGGACACTGCCAAGGCGCTGCAATCGACCCGTGCGGTGCAACTGTGTTTGCTGATCGCTGGCGTGGCGGCTTCTCGTCGGCTGCTGGAACAAACCCCCGCGCCGGACTACGTGGCGGGGCTGTCCATCGGCGCGTATCCGGCGGCGGTGGTGGCCGGGGCGCTGGCGTTCGAGGATGCGTTGCGATTGGTCAGCCTGCGCGGCGAGTTGATGCAACAGGCGTATCCGCAAGGCTACGGCATGACGGCGATCATCGGCCTGGATCTCGCGGCGGTGGAAGCTTTGCTGGCACAGGTCCACAGCGAAACCACACCGGTCTACCTGGCCAATATCAACGCCGACAACCAAGTGGTCATCGCCGGCAGCGACGAAGCCATGGGGCTTGTCGCCGAAAAAGCTCGCAGCCAGGGCGCTGGCAAGGCCTGCCGATTGTCGGTCAGCGTGCCGTCCCATTGCCCGTTGCTGGAGGCACCGGCCTGGACGTTGGCCGAGGCGTTTACCGCTGTACCGTTGAAAGCGCCAACCTTGGGCTATCTCAGCGGCAGCCGCGCTCGGCCGGTGATCAACACCGAGGCCTTGCGCGACGACCTCGCCTTCAACATGTGCCGCGTCGTCGATTGGCGCGGCACAGTGCAAAGCGCCTACGAGCGAGGCGTGCGGCTGCAAATCGAACTGCCACCCGGCGCGGTGCTCACCGCCCTGGCGCGCCGGGTGTTCGAGCAAGGCACGGTCATGGCTTTCGACGGTGCCCGGCTCGATACCTTGCAGACGCTATTGCGTGAGGAGGGACGCCGCCAACCCTAGACACCGACTCAAGCTGGCGAAGCACAAAAACAACAACTTCGACGATGCACTTTGAGGACTATGACAATGATTATCTATGGTGTGGCGTTTCTGGCCTTTTGTACCCTGGCGGGTATTTTCATCGGTGAGCTGCTGGGCAAACTGATTGGCGTGCCGGCCAACGTCGGCGGCGTCGGTATTGCGATGCTGCTGTTGATTGGCTTGGGCAGTTACCTGAACAAGCGCGGCCTGTTCAAGGGCAAGTCCGAGGCCGGAGTGGAGTTTTGGAGCGCGATCTACATCCCCATCGTGGTCGCGATGGCCGCCCAACAAAACGTCTACGGTGCACTCAAGGGCGGGCCGATGGCGATCCTGGCCGGGACCTTGGCGGTGGTCATCGCTTTTGCGCTCGTTCCGGTGCTGGTGCGCATCGGCAACAAGACGCCTGAAGCCGATGTTTCCGCCAAGACCGTAGGGTGATCGCCATGTACGAATCAATGATGAAGGTGATTACCGGCTACGGCCTGATCAGTGGTTTTGCCATCGTCGGCATCACCATGTGGGTGTCGTACTGGATCAGCGACACGTTCACCAAGGGGCGGTTGCACGGCTCGGCCATTGCGATTTTGCTGGGGCTGGTGCTCTCGTACATTGGCGGTGCGATGACCGGTGGGCAGAAAGGCGTCGTGGACATCCCGCTGCTCTCCGGCATCGGTTTGCTCGGCGGTGCCATGCTGCGGGATTTTGCCATTGTCGCCACGGCATTTGGCGTCAGTATCGAAGAACTCAAGCGTGCTGGTTTCGTTGGGGTGCTGGCCTTGTTCGTTGGGGTCGGAACGTCGTTCATCGCCGGGGTCGGGGTCGCGATGGCCTTCGGATATACCGACGTGGTGAGCCTGACGACGATTGGTGCCGGTGCAGTGACTTATATCGTCGGTCCGGTGACTGGCGCGGCGATTGGCGCCAGTTCGCAAGTCATGGCGTTGTCGATTGCCGCGGGGTTGATCAAGGCGATTCTGGTGATGGTGGCGACGCCTTTCGTGGCGCCCTATATCGGGCTTAACAATCCGCGCAGCGCAGTGATTTTCGGCGGATTGATGGGCACATCCAGCGGTGTGGCTGGCGGCCTTGCGGCGACCGATCCGAAGTTGGTGCCCTATGGCTGCCTGACGGCGGCGTTTTATACCGCGCTGGGCTGTTTGCTCGGGCCTTCGCTGCTATATCTGATCATGCGGGGATTGATGGGCTAAGGCTTGAGTGATCGTTCCCACGCAGAACGTGGGAACGATCATGACTGGCTCGGTTTCAGGCCTGGCGGTTGGCGTACATCCGGCATTCAGCCAATAGCGCCAGCAAGTTTGGGTCACGCTCCTTGGCCTTCAGGAAGACCACGCCGATGTGCTGCTGCAACCGGTACTTTTCCTGCAACGGGATCAGCTTCACCCGGTTCTCATACACCGCCGCAATCCTGCCTGGCAGGAGGGCGTAGCCCACCCCTGAGCTGACCATGCTCAGCAGGGTGAAAATGTCGTTGACCTGCATCGCCACCTTCGGCTCGAACCCCGCCTGCTTGAATACCCGGTTACCGTCCTGATGCGTGGCGAAGCCCTGGGTCAAGGTGATGAAGGTTTCGTTGCGCACTTCGGCGAGATCCACTTCGCTGCGTTGGGCAAACGGCGAGTCGGCTGGGGTGGCCAGGAAAATATCATCGGAAAACAGCGCGATCTGCTCGCAATCCGGATCGTTGACGCTGTCGTCCAGGGACACCAGGATCGCGTCCACTTCCATGTTCTTGAGCTTGTACAACAGGTCGATGTTGGAGCCCATGATCAGGTCGATATTGAGTTCGCTGCGGCGGATCTTCAGGCCCATGATCAGTTGTGGCACGGTCTTGACCGTCAACGAATACAGCGAGCCCAGTTTGAAACGCTCGGCGGAAAAACCTGCCGCCTCGCGGGTCAGGCGCACGCTTTCGACCACGTCCTGGATCAGCTTCTGCGCGCGCTCTTCCAACACATAAGCGCTCTCCAGCGGAGTGAGGTTGCGGCCTTCGTGCTTGAACAGCGGGCAACGCAGCGCGCTCTCCAGCGAATGAATGGCCCGGTGCACGCTGACGTTGCTGGTCTGCAAATCCGCCGCGGCCCGCGCCAGGTTGCCGGTGCGCATGAAGGCGAGGAACACCTCGAGCTTTTTAAGGGTCAATTCTTCGTCGATCAGCATGGGGTGGACTCTTATTCGTATGGCCTGATTGTGCCCCAATCGGTCTTGGGGTGTGATCAACCATTGCACTTTGAAGCGCCAGGCCTGAGCCTTGGCGCCTGTTTCGAAATGTGGGGTGGGATTGGATGTATCACGGGGAACGACTCAACGCCTGGACGCATTTGGTGGGGGCGGTCGCGGCGTTTATCGGCGCGGTGTGGTTGCTGGTGATTGCCGGGATGGCCGGCGATCCTTGGAAGATCGTCAGCGTGGCGATCTACGGACTCACCTTACTGGTGCTCTACAGCGCCTCGACGGTTTATCACAGTGTGCGTGGGCGCAAAAAAGAGATCATGCAAAAGGTCGATCATTTTTCGATCTATCTGTTGATTGCCGGCAGCTATACACCGTTCTGCCTGGTGACCTTGCGGGGGCCGTGGGGCTGGACTTTGTTCGGGATCGTCTGGGGCCTGGCGGTGATTGGCATCTTGCAGGAGATCAAGCCGCGTTCCGACGCGCGGGTCCTGTCGATTGTCATCTATGCGGTGATGGGCTGGATTGTATTGATCGCGGTCAAGCCGTTGCTGGCGGCCCTGGGCAGCACCGGTTTCGCCTGGCTGGCCTCGGGCGGCGTGCTCTACACCGTCGGCATCATTTTTTTCGCCCTCGATCATCGCCTGCGCCATGCCCATGGTATCTGGCATCTATTCGTCATCGCCGGCAGCCTGCTGCATTTCGTGGCGATCATGTTCTACGTGCTTTGAGCGCTCACAAACAGGCGATCGAGTTGCGCCTGGGCCTGGCGGGCGACAATCTCCAGCAAGGCGCCCAAGGTGTGTGCCGGCGCCTCATTGGCTCGCGTCACGGCATACAGGGAAATGGGCAGCGGCGGTGACAATGGCCGTATGACCGTGCGGGTGCTCGACGCACCCAGGGCGGTGAACGGGTCGATAACGGCCAGCCCGGCCCCGGATTCCGCCATTGCCCGCGCCAGTGAGTAAGTCTGTACGGCGATGCTCACGCGCGGCGGCGGTTCCACTGACTTTAGGTAGCCGTCCAACCGGGCTGACAGCGGGTCGGTGCTGGACAGGCCGATCAACGGCGCGTCGGACAGCGCCTGCAACGGCATCGGCGTGCCGACCGCCACGTCAGGCCATTGGCCGCTCGGTGCCAGGGCCACCAGCACGCCGCTGGCGAGGGGCTGGGCCTTGAGGCCCGGATGATCAGGCGCTTGCAGGGTCAGGGCGAGATCGATCTCGCGCATCAGCAGGTTTTGTGTCAGCTCACGGCTGTGAGCGCTCGATAACTCACAAAGAATGTCTGGGTAACGTTGGGTCCACTGATGGATCGCCGTCGGCAGCAGCGACAAGGCCAGGGCCGGCGTGGCGCCGATTCGCAGGCTGTGGCCCGGCTCGCGGCGCAGGCTTTGGGCCAACCGCCGCACGCCTTGCAGGCTTTCGCTGACCTTGTCGACTTCGCGCTCCAGCTCCAGCGCTTCAGGCGTGGCCTGCAACTTGCCGCGCACGCGCAGGAACAGCGCAAACCCCAACTGCTGCTCGGCATGCTGCAACACCTTGGTCACCGCCGGCTGGGAAACGTGCAGCAACTGAGCGGCGCCGCTGATGGAGCCGGTCTGGCGAATCGCCTGGAAAATCTCGATATGACGAAGACGCATGGCGAGCCCATAACCTTTGCTTATAGGAGGCTCATCTTTATTCATTGTTCGAGGGCTGTCACCTGGTCCTAATCTCGGTCCATTCGAAACGGGTGTGAGATGGACATGGCTCAGCGGGTTTGCATCATCGGTGGCGGTGTGGTCGGGTTGGCGAGTGCTTATGCGCTGGTTCGCGATGGCGTCGATGTCACCCTGGTAGAGGCGCGGGATGCGTTGGGCAGCGAAACCAGCTTCGCCAACGGCGGCCAGTTATCCTACCGCTACGTCACGCCACTGGCGGACGCCGGTGTGCCGTGGCAGGCGTTGGGCTGGATGCTGCGCGGCGATTCACCCCTCAAGCTGCGCCCGCGCCTGGACCCGGCCCAGTGGCGCTGGATGGCGGCGTTCATCGGTGCGTGCCGGACCTCGGTCAACCGGCGCAACGGCGCGCACCTGTTGCGCCTGGCATTGTTGAGCCAGGCGACCTTGCAGGCTTGGCGCGAAGACGACCACCTTGACGGCTTCGAGTGGCGGCGCAACGGCAAACTGGTGACGTTTCGCAATGCCGGCCATTTCGAACGCGCTCGGCAGCGACTGACCGACCACGCTCATCAGCAAGTGCTGGGCGCGGCCGAATGCGCCAGCCTGGAGCCGGCGCTGGGCGACGTTCCGTTCGTGGGCGGGATCTACACGCCGGACGAGGAGGTCGCCGATTGCCATGGCTTCTGCCAACAACTGGCGGCGCGGCTACGGGCTTCGGGGCGCTGCGAGTTCCTGTTAGGGCGTCCGGTGACCGGCATCCAGCATGCCAACGGCGCGGTGTACGCCATCGACCTGGGCGAGCAACGCCTGGACGTGGAACACCTGGTGATTGCCGCTGGCCACCGCAGCGCCGCGCTGGCTTTGCCCGGAGTGCGGCTGCCGCTGTACCCGCTCAAGGGCTACAGCCTGACGGTGCCGATTGAGGCGCGGCACCGGGCGCCGGAGTTGAGCATCACCGACTATGACCGCAAGGTCGTCTACGCTCGCATCGGTGAACAACTGCGAGTGGCAGCGATGGTGGACATTGTCGGTTTCGACCCAGCGCCAGATCCCAAACGCCTGGCCCTGATCCGGCGCCAGGCCATTGAAACTTTTCCCCTGGCTGGCGATTACCAGCGCGCCGTGGAATGGACGGGCATGCGTCCGGCCACGCCCAGCGGCGTACCGCTGATCGGAGCCACCGGTTACCGCAACCTGTGGCTCAACCTCGGCCATGGTGCCTTGGGATTTACCCTGGCCTGCGGCAGCGGTCGTTTGCTCAGTGAGCTGATTTGCCGGCAAAAACCTTCCATCGACTTGCAGGGCCTCACGCCCCGCGCCGCCTGACCCACCCACAACGGAGAACAACAAATGAAAAAAATCACGTTGATCGGCTGCACCCTGAGCCTGCTGCTCGGCGCCCAGGCTTTTGCCAATGAAGCGCCCCCGGCCGGCACGCTGGACAAAATCGCCAACAGCAAAAGCATTACCCTGGGTTATCGCGATGCCTCGGTGCCGTTTTCCTATGTCGCGGACAATAGCGGCAAACCGATGGGGTATTCGGTGGAACTGGCAAGCAAGATCGTCGAGCGCATCAAGCAGCAACTGGCGTTGCCGCAACTGAATGTGAAGTACAACCTGGTCACTTCACAGACACGCATCCCGCTGGTGCAGAACGGCACCGTGGACCTGGAGTGCGGTTCCACCGGGGTGACCGCCGAGCGGCAAAAGCAGGTGGCCTTTTCCTACGGCTTCATTTACGTGAAGGGCCAGTTGCTGACGGCCAAGGACAGCGGCATCCGCAGCTTTGCCGATCTGCGCGGCAAAAACGTCGTGACGACGGCAGGCACGACCAACGAACGCTTCCTCAAAAGCTACAACCAGGACAACAAGGTCGATATGTTCGTCATCAGCGCCAAGGACCACGGCGAAGCGTTCCAGATGCTGGAAACTGGCCGGGCGGCGGCATTCTACATGGACGATGCACTGCTCTACGGCGAGCGGGCCAAGGCGCGCGATCCGCACAAATGGGTGGTGGTCGGGGAAGAGCAGTCGCGGGAGATCTACAGCTGCATGGTGCGCAAGGACGATCCGAAATTCCTCGCGCTGGTCAATGCGACCCTGGCTGACTTGTACAAGTCAGGGGAAATCAACGCTATCTACGATCGCTGGTTCCAGCAGCCAATTCCGCCCAAGGGCCTGAATCTTGAGTTCCCGATGACCAGCGAGTTGAAGGCGATCATCGCCAAGCCGACCAGTGATCCGGTGAAATAAACCGGTCATGCCGGGACAGTGTTTGGTTTCAGAAATCTCCCCACAACTGCTGTGCCACCGTCAACGCCACCACCGGCGCGGTTTCGGTGCGCAGCACACGGGGGCCGAGGCGGGCGGCGTGGAAGTCGGCGGCCTTGGCCTGCTCGACTTCGCCATCCGACAAGCCGCCCTCGGGGCCGATCAGAAACGCCAGCGTTGACGGTTTGGCGTGGCTGACCAGCGGTTCGGCCACCGGGTGCAGCACCAGTTTCAGCTCGGCGTCGTTCTGCTTCAGCCAGTCGGCCAGCAGCAACGGCGGGTGGATGACCGGCACGGTGGAGCGCCCGCATTGCTCGCAGGCGCTGATAGCCACCTGACGCCAGTGCAGCAGGCGTTTGTCGGCGCGTTCGTCCTTGAGACGCACTTCACAGCGTTCGGTGAAAATCGGCGTGATCTCGCTGACACCCAGTTCCGTGGCTTTCTGAACAGCCCAGTCCATGCGCTCGCCGCGGGACAGGCCCTGGCCTAAGTGAATACGCAAGGGCGATTCAGCCTGACCGGCAAATTGCTCGTCGAGCTGCACGCGCACACGCTTCTTGCCGACTTCGGCCAAGGTGCCGCGAAACTCCTGGCCGGAGCCGTCGAACACTTGAACCGCATCACCCTCGGCCATGCGCAGCACCCGGCCGATGTAATGGGCCTGGGCTTCGGGCAACTCATGGTCGCCGAGGCTCAGGGGCGTGTCGATGAAGAAGCGGGACAGTCTCATGTTTTGTTCTCTAAGTACGGGTGCGCATTGCTGCATGGTCAAGTGCTGTTGTGGCGAGGGAGCTTGCTCCCGCTCGATTGCGCAGCAATCGCAAGAATGGGGGCCGCTACGCCCGAAGCGTCGGACCGGCCCAGCGGGAGCAAGCTCCCTCGCCACGGGAAAGCGTGCAATCAGCCTGGATCGCGATAACCCGGATGGAAGTCCTTCGGCACCGCGACGCTGACCTTGTCCCGGGTGGCGATGTCGATGCCTTCGCTGGCGACCTCGGCCAGGAAGTCGATCTGTTCCGGCGTGATCACATAAGGCGGCAGGAAATACACCACGCTGCCCAGCGGCCGCAGCAATGCACCGCGTTCCAAGGCATGCTGGAACACCGTCAGGCCGCGGCGCTCCTGCCACGGATAGGCGGTTTTGCTGGCCTTGTCCTTGACCATTTCGATCGCCAGCACCATCCCGGTCTGGCGCACTTCCGCCACGTTCGGGTGGTCGGCCAGGTGCGCGGTGGCGCTCGCCATGCGTTGGGCCAGCGCCTTATTGTTTTCGATAACGTTGTCATCCTCGAAAATATCCAGCGTCGCCAGGGCTGCCGCGCAGGCCAGCGGATTGCCGGTGTAGCTGTGGGAATGCAGGAAGGCGCGCAGGGTCGGATAGTCGTCGTAGAACGCGCTGTAGACCTCATCGGTGGTCACGCATGCCGCCAGTGGCAGGTAACCGCCCGTCAGGGCCTTCGACAGACAGAGGAAATCCGGCGTGATGCCGGCCTGTTCACAGGCAAACATCGTCCCGGTGCGGCCGAAGCCGACCGCGATTTCATCGTGGATCAGGTGCACGCCGTAGCGGTCGCAAGCTTCGCGCAATAGCTTCAAATACACCGGGTGGTACATACGCATGCCGCCGGCGCCCTGGATCAGCGGTTCGACGATCACTGCCGCCACCGTGTCGTGGTGCTCGGCCAGGGTCTGTTCCATGGCGGCGAACATGTTGCGCGAATGCTCTTCCCAGCCCATGCCGTCCGGACGGTGGTAGCAGTCGGGGCTCGGCACTTTGATGGTGTCCAGCAGCAACGCCTTGTAGGTTTCGGTGAACAGCGGTACATCGCCCACCGACATCGCCGCGATGGTTTCGCCGTGGTAACTGTTGCTCAGGGTGACGAAGCGCTTTTTGTCCGGTCGGCCGCGATTGATCCAGTAGTGAAAGCTCATCTTCATCGCCACTTCGATGCAGGACGAGCCGTTATCGGCGTAGAAGCACCGGGTCAAGCCCTCGGGCGTCATCTTTACCAGGCGTTCGGACAGCTCGATCACCGGTTGGTGGCTGAAGCCGGCGAGGATCACGTGCTCCAGCTGGTCGACCTGGTCCTTGATGCGTTGGTTGATGCGCGGGTTGGCGTGACCGAACACGTTGACCCACCAAGAGCTCACCGCGTCGAGGTAACGCTTGCCTTCGAAGTCCTCCAGCCACACGCCTTCGCCGCGCTTGATAGGGATCAGCGGCAGCTGTTCGTGATCTTTCATCTGGGTGCAGGGGTGCCACAGCACCGCGAGATCGCGTTGCATCCACTGGTTATTCAGGCCCATGTACAGTCTCCTCGAGGCGGCTCGCGGCGGGCGCGGGCAAAACAATCGCGCAAGCCTATGCAATGGCGGCCTTGCGAACAACCCATTGTGTCGTTGTCGCTACTTTGGGCTAGGCGATAGACGCCGCTAGCGGCGCTTTGATGGCTGACGTATTCTTCGCCGTTCCCGGAGCCGACTGGCTCAAAAAATCGAAAATTCTTACGTCATTCCGGAGTTCGTTGAATGTCTGCTGGTTGGCTGCGCGCCTGTGCGCTGGTGATGATAGGGCTGTTCAGCGTTTCGGCGCTGGCCAAGGACAAGCAACCGACAGCAATTGTCATCGGCGGAGGGTTGGCCGGGCTGACGGCGGCCTATGAGCTGCAGAACAAAGGCTGGGCCGTGACGTTGCTGGAAGCCAAGCCGAGCCTGGGCGGTCGTTCTGGCATGGCCACCAGCGAGTGGATCGGCAACGAAAAAACCCAGCCGGTGCTGAACAAGTACGTCTCCACCTTCAAGCTGAGCACCACGCCGGCGCCGGAATTCGTGCGCACCCCCAGTTATCTGATCGACGGTACCTACTTCTCCGCCGCAGACCTGGCAACCAAGCAACCCGCCACCGCCGAAGCGCTCAAGCGCTACGAAACCACGGTGGACGAGTTGGCCCGCTCCATCGACGATCCGCTGAACCCGGCGGCGACCAATACATTGCACGCGCTCGACCAGATCACGGTGTCCGGTTGGCTCGACCGCCTGCAATTGCCCGCCACCGCGCGGCAACTGGTCAATCAGGAAATTCGTACGCGCTACGACGAACCGTCGCGGCTGTCGCTGTTGTATTTCGCACAGCAGAACCGCGTCTATCGCGGCGTGTCCGACCGTGACCTGCGCGCTTCGCGCCTGCTCGGCGGCAGCCCGGTGTTGGCCCAGGCGTTCGTCAAACAACTGAAAGTCATCAAGACCAGCTCTCCCGTCTCGGCGATTTCCCAGGACAAGGACGGCGTCACCGTCAAGGTTGGCGCCGTTGGCTACCAGGCTGATTACGTGGTACTGGCCGTGCCATTACGGGCGTTGAACAAAATCCAGCTGACCCCGGCCCTGGATGCCCAGCACCTGGGCGCGATCAAAGGCACCAACTACGGTTGGCGCGACCAGATCATGCTCAAGTTCAAGACCCCGGTCTGGGACAGCAAGGCACGCATGTCGGGCGAGATCTACAGCAATGCCGGCCTGGGCATGATGTGGATCGAACCGGCCATGAAGGGCGGCGCCAACGTGGTCATCAACCTGTCCGGCGACAACGCTCGGGTGATGCAGGCTTTCGGCGACAAGCAGATGGTCGATCAGGTGCTGATCCGCCTGCACGCGTTTTATCCACAGGCCCGTGGCGCGTTTACCGGCTATGAAATCCGCCGCTACAGCACCGACCCATCCATGGGCGGCGCGTACCTGGCGTTTGGTCCGGGCCAGATCAGTAAGTACTGGCGTCTGTGGGAAAAACCTTTGCAACGTGTAGCCTTTGCTGGCGAACACACCGACGCGTTGTACCCAGGCACCCTGGAAGGCGCATTGCGCAGCGGCCAGCGCGCAGCCAGCCAGGTGGAAGACCTGGCGGCTGGCAAGTCGTTCGAACCACCGAAAGTCGCCCCGGCCGCAGCGGCTGCCGCCGGCGCGGTGGCGGCGAAGAAAGGCAACTTCTTCAGCAACCTGTTCGGTGGCTCGGATGACGACAAGAAGCCGGAACCGGCCAAGGCCCCCGAGCCGGTAGCCCCGCCTCCAGCGCCTGCACCGACACCCGCGCCAGCGCCTGCCCCGGTCGCGCCACTCGCGCCTGCCCCGGTGAAAGTCGAGCCCGCCAAGAAAGCCGCGGCCAAGCCGGCGGCGAAGAAGCCTGCGGCCAAGACCCCGGCTAAAAAAGCCCCGGCCAAGGCTCCGGTGAAAAAGGCTGAACCGGCGAAGAAACCGGTAGCCAAACCGGCGACAACTACTGAGACCCAGGCTCAGTAACCTTCAGGCGTAAAAAACGCGGCCTAAGGGCCTAATGCGGTTCACTTAAGGCAATCGACAAACCCGTGGCGAGGGAGCTTGCTCCCGCTGGGCCGCGAAGCGGCCCCAAAACCTGACAAATGCGGAATATCAGACATACTGCACCCGCCGGTTTACGACTGCTTCGCAGCCGAGCGGGAGCAAGCTCCCTCGCCACAGCTCCATCATTTTTCTCAAATGAACCACATGGGCCCAAGGGTCGCGTTTTTTTATCCCGCATCAAGCGGATCGGCGCCGCTTGATAAGCGCGACGTCCTACACGCATCGGCGATATATCGGAAACTTCCCACCCTTTAACCGGAAGCAGGCGATAGCGCTTACCAAGGCGTAAGTCTAGGCTCCTCGAAAAACAGGAGTGCGTATGAAAATACTAATTGTAGTGGTTGTATCGGTTTCGATATATGGATGTGTGTATGGCGAATGCCGGGATCCTTTGAAGATTCCGATGATTCCAAAAAGAGATCCGCAGTTGGCATACAAATGCTCCATCGATCCATATAAGCCCGAGTGCTCAGTAAACTAATAATTCACAATTTTCATCTCGTAAAAGCTGGAACTAATATGAAATTGATAGCGGCTTTAATGCTGTTGGCAGCATTCGGTGCCAGTGGTTGCACTGCTGATGGCCGTATGGTGCTGAAAAAGCACGATCCTCAATTAGTTTATAGATGCGACATGGATCCTTACAGACCTGAGTGCGTCAATAAGTAACTCTAGAAAGGCGGCAGTGAAAACGACCAGGTTTTAAGTTCAAAGTCCTCAAATAAAACTTTGACCCGCTTTGGCTTGGACATTCGCCCCGGAACGAAGCCATAGCGGGCCCAGCGAAGATTGCCCGTTCGCATGTCAAAAATGACCAGGTTTCCATCGTCCTGCATGACCATATAGGTGTTGAACCAAAGAGATTTGTCTGTGCTGTGGGTGCTTTCGGCGATCCATAATCGCCGTCTAGACGGATCATAAAGAAAACCACTGTTGCTGACGACGAATTGCAGTGGTTCACGCATTCTCCTCGGATACAACGTGGCGCTGTAAGGCTGTTTATCACTAGCGGTCCAGATAGTTGCCTCGCGGTCTTTGATTACCAGGTTGCCATCGGCCTGTAAGATCAATCGGAACCGTCCATTGCTGGATCTCAGGTATTGCCCGGGGGACATCGTTTGATTAGGAGGTAATTGCGGCGAGCCGCTAGCTTTGAAAGGGGTATAACGAACAGCCATTTTGTTCACCTTGTTCAATGAATTGTTGAGCGCTCATTTGATCAAGGGTAAAAGCGGAAATGGCGATACATATGTATTGCATGGAAAAAATACTTGAGCGGCGGTGATGGCCCCCGCGGGGTCCGCTATGGGGGCGAGCCTGCTGGCGAAAGGTCCATGCAGACACCTAACGGCTGCCTGTATCCTCGCCATTACCCACCGTTTCCCCTTTAATCTTTCCTTAACCCACCCCTTCCAGACTGATGATCGTATTTCTCGATATTTCAAAGCGAAAATTTCCGCTTTAAATCGATAGATAACTCGCTAGTCTTGGTCACAGTTTTTACAGGATATGAGCAATGCAGCTACGCAACTCTTCTTCCCGCTATGGCTGGGTCAGCATCGTTTCGCACTGGGCCGTAGCGCTGACGGTGTACGGGCTGTTCGCGCTGGGCCTGTGGATGGTCGGGCTGGATTACTACAGCACTTGGCGCAAAGACGCGCCGGACCTGCACAAGAGCATCGGCCTGGTGCTGCTGGCGGTCATGGTGCTGCGGGTGATCTGGCGTTTTGTCAGCCCACCGCCACCGACCCTGGAAACCTATGGCCGTCTTACCCGCGTCGGCGCCAAGGTCGGTCATAGTGCCCTGTATCTCGGGCTGTTCGCCGTGATGATCGCCGGTTACCTGATTTCCACCGCAGACGGTGTCGGGATCTCGGTGTTTGGTTTGTTTGAAGTACCCGCGCTGGTGTCCGGACTGCCCGATCAGGCAGACGTCGCCGGCCAGATTCACTTTTACCTGGCGTGGGCGCTGGTAATTTTTTCCGGCCTCCATGCGTTGGCAGCATTGAAGCACCACTTTATCGACCGTGACGCGACCCTCAAGCGAATGCTGGGGCGCCAAGCCTGATGTTCAACCTCGACTCCAAAGGAATAGAAAGCATGTTGAAAAAGACGCTCGCCGCTCTGGCAATCGGTTCTGCCCTGCTGTCCGCCGGCCAGGCCATGGCCGCAGACTACGTGGTTGACAAGGAAGGCCAGCACGCCTTCGTCGACTTCAAGATCAGCCACCTGGGCTATAGCTACATCACTGGTACCTTCAAGGACATCGATGGCAAGTTCAGCTTCGACGCTGCCAAGCCCGAAGCCAGCAAAATCGAGTTCAACGTCAACACCGCCAGCGTGTTCACCAACCACGCCGAGCGTGACAAGCACATCGCTAGCGCTGATTTCCTGAACGCCAGCAAATTCGGCAAGGCCACCTTCGTTTCCACCAGCGTCAAGTCCACCGGCGCGAACACCGCCGATGTGACCGGTGATCTGACCCTGCTGGGCGTGACCAAGCCGATCGTGGTCAAGGCCACCTTCCTGGGTGAGGGCAAGGATCCATGGGGCGGCTACCGTGCCGGCTTCGAAGGCACCACCACCATCAAGCGTTCTGACTTTGGCAAGCAGAAGGACCTGGGACCGAAATCCGACGTGGTCGAGCTGTACGTTTCGTTTGAAGGCGTCCAGGCGAAGTAACGTTCGCCCCTGACAAAAAAAACGCCCCTGGCCTTGCGGCCGGGGGCGTTTTTCTTTGTGCTTGAAAACTCAGCGATTGCGCGTCAGCAGCGCCGGTTTTTCGCCGCGCGGGCGGCTTGGCAGTTCATCCAGCTGCTCAGGCGTCGGGAAACGATCGACCTTCGATTCCTTGTGCATGATTTTCGGCTGGCTGCCACGCGGGTTCTGCACGGCGGGTTCCTGACGAGGCTGGTTGTCATCACGGGCCGGGCGGCGTGGACGAGAGTCTTCGCGACGGGCCTGGCCGTCACGCGGAGCGCCGTTGCGTGGGCCGCTGCGCTTGGCCGGCGGAGTGCCGGTGGACGAGCCGTTGCTGTTGCGCGGACCGTTCTGGCGACCTTGTGGCTGGCCATTGCGTGGTGCGCCCGCAGCCGCGCCTGGTGCCGGTGCGCCTGGACGACGACCGCGACCCTGGGCCGGTTTCTGCTGGGGTACGTAGTCGACACGGTTGCCAAAGTTATCGACATCATCGTCGAGGAACTCGTCCGGGGCACGATCGGCCGCGGCGCGCGGTGCTGGGCGCTGCTGCTCACGGGCTGGCGTACCTTCACGGGGCTTCTGCTCGCGGGCCGGACGTTCGCCGCGACCGCTGGTGGCCGCCTTTTCCTTGCCCTTGTCCTTGCCTTTGTCTTTACGACCGCCGCCACCGCCGCCGCCATTCGGACCGTCGCCGCGTGGACCACGCGGGTTGCGCGGGTTGCGAACATCCGGACGTTCACGCACTTCAGGCTTTTCAGCCTCGATGGTGCTGGAATCGAAGCCCATCAGGTCGCCGTCGGCGATCTTCTGCTTGGTCATGCGCTCGATGCTCTTGAGCAGCTTCTCTTCGTCCGGCGCGACCAGCGAAATCGCCTCGCCCGAACGACCGGCCCGTACGGCCGATACGGTGTACGTAGTCTTCATCGACATTCGGCAACTCGAAGTTGACCACATGCGGTAGCTGGTCGATGTCGAGGCCGCGAGCGGCGATGTCGGTAGCAACCAGGATGCGCACTTCTCCGGCCTTGAAGTCGGCCAGGGCCTTGGTGCGGGCGTTCTGGCTCTTATTGCCATGGATCGCCACAGCCGGCAGGCCATGCTTGTCCAGGTATTCGGCGAGGCGGTTGGCGCCATGCTTGGTGCGAGTGAACACCAGGACCTGTTCCCAGGCGCCGGTGGTGATCAGGTGCGCCAGCAGGGCACGCTTATGGCTGGCCGGCAGGCGGAATACGCGTTGCTCGATGCGCTCGACCGTGGTGTTCGGCGGCGTGACTTCGATGCGCTCCGGGTTGTGCAAGAGCTTGCCGGCGAGGTCGGTGATGTCCTTGGAGAACGTCGCCGAGAACAGCAGGTTCTGGCGCTTGGCCGGCAGGCGGGCCAGCACTTTTTTCACGTCATGGACAAAACCCATGTCGAGCATGCGGTCGGCTTCGTCCAGCACGAGGATTTCCACGTGGGACAGATCGACGCTGCCCTGGCCAGCCAGGTCCAGCAGGCGACCGGGGCAGGCCACCAGCACGTCGACGCCACGCGCCATGGCCTGGACCTGCGGGTTCATGCCGACGCCGCCGAAAATGCAGGCACTGACGAATTTCAGGTCGCGAGCATAGACCTTGAAACTCTCGTGCACCTGGGCCGCCAGTTCGCGGGTAGGGGTCAGGACCAGTACGCGCGGTTGGCGCGGGCCGTGACGCTGGGATTTGTCTGGATGACCGTTAGGGAACAACCGCTCCAGGATCGGAAGGGCGAAACCGCCGGTCTTGCCAGTACCTGTCTGTGCGGCGACCATCAGATCGCGACCTTGCAACACGGCGGGGATAGCCCGCTGTTGCACCGGGGTAGGCTGGGTGTAGCCGGCGGCTTCGATGGCGCCGACTAAAGCCTCGGAGAGACCGAGGGAAGCAAAGGACATGAGTAATCCTGTTTTTAGTGAGGGCCTGGCCCAAAGGGATAGTCTTGCCTGGCGCGAATGGGATCAATCGAAGACCTCATCCCGTCCGGTCCCGCCGGGTCTGGAAGACGGATCCGGACAGGGCTCGCGCGGGCTGGAAGCTGCGCTGTAGCGGTGTCGGGATGCCTTTTGCAAGACCGGGCGTCCGGGCGTGAGCCTGGCGGGAACGCCGGAGTATAACAGAGCAATCGCCGTGCGCCGCTTTCCTGCTGCTCAACGGTGTATTTCAGCGTGGCACCGTGTCGGGCTGCGCCGTCCTGGCCGCTGGGCCGGCGCCATAGCGGGCGCTCAGTTCGGCATAGGCGGGCTCATGCTTGAAACGCTTGAGTTCTGCTCCGAAGCGTTGCACCAGCAGATCCATGCCGGCGCCGCGCCGCACCGCCAGGTATTGGCTTTGGCGGCTCACGACCGTGGGACTTTCGGTGATCTGGTCGCCCAGTTGCAGCGCCTTGAGCACATGCCGGCCGACCCGGCGGTCGGTGATGAGCAAGTCAATCCGGCCCAGTTGCAACTTGCCGAAGTTGGCCTCGTGGGTGGGCGCAGCTTCTTGTTTGAATCGGGTCGATTCCCTGAACGCCTGGCTGTACAGATAACCGGGGGAGGTGCCGACGGTCAGCCCGTCCAGGTCCTCGAGGTTACGAAACGGATGGGGCCTTGCGTTGGCGTAGAACATGACGAACTCCACATCCGACAGCGGTTCGCCGGGGTAGAGCAGCAAGGCATCGCGCTCGTCGCTGCGGAAAATGTCCAGCGCGCCGTCCGCCAGCCCTTGTTCCAACATCGCCAGGCAACGTTTCCAGGGAAGCAGTTGCCATTCTACGTCGATGCCCAGGCGCTTGAAGACGATGGCCGTGGTTTCATAGTCCAGCCCCAGGGTCTTGCCATTTTCTTCATAGACGTAGGGCGCCCAGGGTTCGGTGACAATGCGCAACTTCTCGGCCTGGGCGGCGACGCTCAGGCACAAGAGAAGGAGGGCTGTCAGTAACTGGACGACTACGGGCATGGCCGGAGGTTACGACGAGAGCTCATCAAATAGCTAGAGCGCTCTGGCACGTGGCTTCGTGCCCGGCATCGGTCATGCAGGGCACTAACTGCCTTTCGTCTGCATCAAGTGGCGATAGATGGATTCGCGGCGCTCGCCCAGCACCCATCGAATGAGGGGATGGCTGAGCCACTGTTTGAGCTCATGATCCTGCAAGGGTTTTTTCAGTCGATGTTCGACGTTCTCCAGCGCCTTTTCCCACCAGACCGGGCCGCAGGCTCGATCGAACGGGTTCGGGTGAGGGTAGCAGCCATAGAGGATTTCACGCATGAACTGGCGTTTATGGCCGGGTAGCGCCACGGTAATGACTTTGTACGCCAAGCGTTGGAGTGTGGGCGGGCGGGGCAGGACGGCGGTGACTTGCCGTGTTTCATCCAGCGCATACTGGCAAACCGGCGCTGCGCGATGTTTGTCGTACCAGGCTTTGGTCTTGGCACGGAACAGTTGCTTGCGGCTCCAGTAGTGGTGGATCAGGTCCGGACATTCACTGACCTGGACCTTGCGATAGGCCGCCACCGACAGGCAGAACTCTTCCAGGGTGTAAGCCCCGTTCGCGAGCACATAAAACTCATCCATCAGGGCGATCGATTGGTCCAGGATTGCCGTATCGGCCGCGTAGAGACCGATCACGCCCGAGTTCAGCAATGGCATGGCATCGTCAGCCAGTTGCCGCTGTTGCAGAGGCTTGGCGAGCGTCAGGTACAGTCCCGCATCCTTGTTGGCGCCATAATTCAAGCCGAAGGCGTTACACAGCAGCGTACCTGGCTTGATCCGCTGGAAAAGAGCCAGGGGCGAGCAATGGAAAAAGGTGTCCGTGTCGATCAGCAGTGCCAGTTCATGCTCTTCGAGCACCTTCTGCAGGACAACGTGCTTGGCTCGGAAGTGATAGCCGTGCGGGGCGATCCAGCCTTGCCGTGTTTCGTTGTCCAGCGGGCGCAGCCGAACCGGCAAACCGTCGTAGGGCGCGGGATTGTCAGTGAACACCTGGATGTCCAGCGCTTCACCTGGGGTCTCGCGCAGACCCGCCAGAGCGCTGGCGATGCTGAAGACCGCTTCCTGGTGATAAGTCTCGGCCCCGTAGACCAGATAAATGAGTTGTGGGGTCGTTGACCTGTGACCATTAGGCATCTAACGCAATCCTCCAGATGTTTGTGTAAAAAAAAGCCCTGGTTTTTGCCAGGGCCTTTTTTTGTACCACTGCATTAAGTCAGTTAACGCGGCAGTTTGAGGTTATTCCATACCGCGAGGCTGGGCTCGGCCTGGTTCAGGGTATAGAAATGCAACCCCGGTGCACCGCCTTGTAACAAACGCTCACACATTTGCGTGATGATTTCTTCACCGAAGCTTTGGATGCTGGACGTGTCGTCGCCGTAGGCTTCCAGTTGCTTGCGGATCCAGCGCGGGATTTCTGCCCCGCAGGCGTCGGAGAAACGCGCCAGCTTGCTGTAGTTGGTGATCGGCATGATTCCCGGTACCACGGGGATCTCGACACCCAGCTTGCGAACGCGCTCGACGAAATAGAAATAGCTGTCGGCGTTGAAGAAATATTGGGTGATTGCACTGTTGGCGCCGGCGTTGGCCTTGCGCACGAAATTGCGCAGGTCATCTTCAAAGTTGCGCGCCTGGGGATGCATTTCCGGGTACGCGGCGATTTCGATGTGAAAGTGTTCGCCGGTTTCTTCGCGAATGAACTCAACCAGTTCATTGGCGTGACGCAGCTCGCCACTGGCCATGCCCATGCCTGACGGCAGGTCGCCGCGCAGGGCCACGATGCGCTTGATGCCGGCGGCTTGGTATTGGGTCAGCAGGTTGCGCAGGTCATCCTTGCTATCGCCCACGCAAGACAGATGTGGAGCGGCCGGGACTTTGACTTCGCTTTCGAGCTGCAGCACGGTGTTCATCGTGCGGTCACGGGTCGAACCGCCGGCGCCGTAGGTGCAGGAGAAGAAATCGGGGTTGTAGCTGGCCAACTGGCGGGCAGTGGCGATCAGTTTTTCATGCCCAGCATCGGTTTTCGTCGGGAAGAACTCGAAGCTGTAGCGGCGTTCTTGGGACATGGTCGGGGCTCCCAGCGGCAAGCCACAAGCTATAAGCTGCAAGAGGGCGGTGCGCCGAATTCCTGTGCTTATAAGCTTGCAGCTCGCGGCTGCGTAATAGCGATGAAGAAGGAAGCCTCAAGCTGCAAGTGAACAACCGCTTTCACTTGCAGCTTGAAGCTCAAAGCTCGCAGCTGCCGTCAGTACCTATAAGCGTGCGGCTTGAACGGGCCTTCGACGGTGACGCCGATGTAGTCAGCCTGTTGCTTGGTCAGTTGGGTGACCACGCCGCCGAAACCGCGGACCATTTCCAGGGCCACTTCTTCGTCGAGTTTCTTCGGCAACACTTCCACGGTCAGGCGCTCGGCTTTCTGGGCCGGCGACAGGTCGGCGTATTTCTGGCCGAACAGGAAGATCTGGGCCAGGACCTGGTTGGCGAACGAACCGTCCATGATGCGGCTCGGGTGACCGGTGGCGTTGCCCAGGTTAACCAGGCGGCCTTCGGCCAGCAGGATCAGGTAGTCATCGTTTTGCGGGTCGAAGCTGCCGGTGCCGGTACGGTGTACCTTGTGGACCTGCGGCTTGACTTCTTCCCATGCCCAGTTCTTGCGCATGAAAGCGGTGTCGATTTCATTGTCGAAGTGGCCGATGTTGCAGACCACTGCGCGCTTCTTCAGGGCCTTGAGCATGTTGGCGTCACAGACATTGACGTTACCGGTGGTGGTGACGATCAGGTCGATCTTGCCCAGCAGTGCCTTGTCGATGCTGGCCTCGGTGCCGTCGTTGATCCCGTCGATGAACGGCGAAACCAGCTCGAAACCGTCCATGCACGCTTGCATGGCGCAGATCGGGTCGACTTCCGACACCTTGACGATCATGCCTTCCTGACGCAGGGATTGGGCCGAACCCTTGCCCACGTCACCGTAGCCGATCACCAGGGCCTGCTTGCCCGACAGCAGGTGGTCAGTGCCGCGCTTGATGGCATCGTTGAGGCTGTGACGGCAACCGTACTTGTTGTCGTTCTTGCTCTTGGTCACCGAGTCGTTGACGTTGATGGCCGGGATTTTCAGTTCGCCCTTGGCCAGCATGTCCAGCAGGCGATGTACGCCGGTGGTGGTTTCCTCGGTCACACCGTGGACCTTGTCCAGCACGGCCGGGTATTTCTTGTGCAACAGTTCGGTCAGGTCGCCGCCGTCGTCGAGGATCATGTTGGTTTCCCACGGCTGGCCATCCTTGAGGATGGTCTGCTCCAGGCACCATTCGTACTCTTGCTCGGTCTCGCCTTTCCAGGCGAAAACCGGGATACCGGCAGCGGCAATGGCCGCGGCGGCCTGGTCCTGGGTCGAGAAGATGTTGCAGGAGGACCAACGAACTTCGGCACCCAGGGCAACCAGGGTTTCGATCAGCACGGCGGTCTGGATGGTCATGTGGATGCAGCCGAGGATTTTTGCGCCCTTCAGTGGCTGTTCGCCAGAATATTTGCGGCGCAGGCCCATCAGCGCTGGCATTTCGGATTCGGCAATGATGATCTCGCGACGGCCCCAGGCAGCCAGGGACATGTCGGCGACTTTGTAGTCGGTAAAAGCAGCAGGCGTGATAACAGCGCTCATGAAGAGCCTCCATTCGTAATGTATGCGAATGGGCGCCGTTGTGCGTTTAGTGCCTGTGCGGGAGCCCCGTACAAACAACGCCCCATCCGAGCCTGACAGGTCGAGCCTGCTGCAGCGCCCCTCGGACAGGTGGCGGGAACGACCCAAAGCGTGGGCCGGCAAAGCGGTGGCGATTATAACGGGCTAATCGGATCTTCCAAAGGGTTTCTGTCGGCAAATCAAAATTGCCGATGATCGTTATAGGCTTGGCGACGTAGAGCCTGCCCGCCCGGTCTGCCATGATGCCGGCATTCATCGGCCAGACGTTCAGGAGTGATCATGAATTTCCACACCCGCAAATGGGTCAAGCCCGAAGACCTCAATCCCAATGGCACGCTGTTCGGCGGCAGCTTGTTGCGCTGGATCGACGAGGAGGCGGCGATCTACGCCATCGTCCAGTTGGGTAACCAGCGCGTTGTCACCAAGTACATCTCTGAAATCAATTTTGTCAGCGCTTCGCGCCAGGGCGACATTATCGAACTGGGCATCACCGCCACCGAATTCGGTCGCACGTCCATCACCCTGACGTGCGAGGTGCGCAACAAGATCACCCGCAAGAGCATCCTGACAGTGGAGAAGATGGTGTTCGTCAATCTCGGCGAAGACGGCTTGCCCGCGCCCCATGGTCGGACGGAGATCAAGTACGTCAAGGATCAGTTCAAGGGCGACACTGTCGAATAAGGCCGGCGGTGCTACAGGCGCCGGTCATTTCCTGGCACCACTGAACAGCTCCGAACGCCGCGTGTCGTAGGTACATCACGCCACCGGTTCAGGAGCTGTATGGACACTCACGAAGACGGCAAGACCCCTGACCTCTCGGCACAGGAACAGCACGAGGTCGACCGCAACCAGCCGCCACGGGCGGCAGTGCTGCATGAAATCATCCGCACCCAGGGCAATCAGGAGCTGGAACGCAGTGTCGCCGCGCTCTGGTGGTCGGCGCTGGCGGCCGGCTTGACCATGGGGCTGTCGCTCATGGCGATGGGGTTGCTCAACTCGCGGCTGCCGGACCACGAAGGTTTCAAAGTGATTGCCAGTCTTGGCTACTGCGCCGGCTTCCTGGCGGTGATCCTCGCGCGCCAGCAGCTATTTACCGAAAACACCCTGACCGCCGTGCTGCCCATCATGAGCAAGCCAACGTTGGGCAACTTCGGCCGCTTGTTCAGGCTATGGGGTGTGGTGTTGGTGGGCAATCTGTGCGGCACCTTGCTGGTGGCCTATGTGATGCTGCACCTGCCGATTTTCGATCAGCGCACCGACCAGGCGTTTCTGGAAATCGGTCGTAAGGTCATGGAAAACGACACCGGCCAGATGTTCGCCAAGGGCATCATTTCCGGTTGGATGATCGCCACCATGGTGTGGATGATCCCCTCAATGGAAAGCGCCAAGATGTGGATCATTGTGCTTATCACTTATCTCATGGCGCTGGGGGATTTCACCCACATCGTCGTCGGCTCGGCCGAGGTCTCCTATCTGGTGTTTGCCGGCCAGTTGTCCTGGGAGGATTTCTGGATGGTGTTCGCCGCGCCAACCCTGGCGGGCAACATCATCGGCGGCAGCTTCATCTTTGCCCTGATCAGCCACGCGCAGGTGCGCAGCGAGACCAACATTCCCCTCAGTACCCCTCTCAGTCGGCAAAGCCTGCCGCGGCGCCCAGGCGACGCTGCCGATAAATAAAGTACAGCGCAGTCAATACGGTCAGCCCGCCGACCAGGGCGCCGGTCCACGGCAGGTCGGCCAGGTTGGCGCCGCTGGCCACCACCAGTCCGCCGATCCAGGCGCCGGCGGCGTTGCCCAGGTTGAAGGCGCTCTGGTTCAGCGTCGAGCCGAGGTTCGGCGCTTCATGGGCCTGGTCGATGATCAGCAATTGCAGGATCGGGCACAGGGCGAAGGCGAAGATGCCCCACAGCACCAGGGTAATCGCCGCTGGAATCACCGATTGGCTGGTCTGGCTGAACGCGGCCAACACCAGCACCACGGCCAGCGCCATGCCTACCAATGATGGCAGCAGGCGCCGGTCGGCCAACCGCCCACCAAGAAAACTGCCCGCCGTGAGGCCGACACCGAACAACAGCAGCATGACGGTGATGCCGTGAGGGCTCACGCCGGTGATGTCCTGCAGGATCGGCGCGATGTAGGTGAACACGCTGAACAGGCTGGTAGAGGCCAGCACGCTCATGCCCAGCGCCAGCAGCACATTGACCTTGCCCAGGACCTTGAACTCGCTGGCGAGGTTAGCCTTGTCCATCGCAATCTCCTTGGGCAGCCAGACCCATTGGGCAATGGCTGCGATCACGCCGATTACCGATACCGCCCAGAACGTCGACCGCCAGCCGGCGTATTGGCCCAGCGCGGTGCCCAATGGCACGCCCAGGACATTCGCCAACGTCAGGCCGGTGAACATCATCGCGATCGCCTGGGCCCGTTTGTTCGGCGCCACCAGCCCGGCCGCCACCACCGAGCCGATCCCGAAAAACGCCCCGTGACACAGCGCGGTAATGACCCGGGCGGCCATCAGCGTGACGTAGTTCGGCGCCAGGGCGCAGAGCACGTTGCCGAGGATGAACATCAGCGTCATGCTCAGCAGCGTTGCCCGGCGTGGCATATTGGCGGTGCCGATCGCCAGGATCGGCGCGCCGAACACCACGCCCAAGGCGTAGCCGGTGATCAGCAACCCGGCCTGGGGAATGCTGACGCCCAGGTCGCGGGCGACATCGGGCAGCAGGCCCATGATGACGAATTCAGTCGTGCCGATGCCGAAAGCGGCAACGGCCAAAGCAAGCAAGGCGAGTGGCATGCGCAGGGTCTCTGTCTGTAGTCTTGACGCTCTGATCAGCCATACGCATGCCGATGCTCCGATTCGAACGAAACGGGCAGCAGCAAAGTTATTGGAATTGGCTTATGCGCAACTGAGTGCGGCGTGGTCGGGAGCAGTATAAACCGCTGCGGTGCTGTGGGCCATGCAACTGGGCTCAATCGCCGATGCGGCGGCGCTGCGGGAGATCGGGGTAATCCTGGTTGTGCTCTTTGGCATGCGCTACCTTAAAGAACCTTTTG
This sequence comes from Pseudomonas sp. SWRI154, assembly GCF_014268645.1. NCBI lineage: Bacteria > Pseudomonadati > Pseudomonadota > Gammaproteobacteria > Pseudomonadales > Pseudomonadaceae > Pseudomonas > Pseudomonas sp. SWRI154. Next base: position 14,657 of record NZ_JABWQW010000014.1, on the reverse strand, counting down.
GCCGGCAACGGCTCTTAGCCTGCGGGCTGGTGCTGATTGGCATGCTGGTGATGAAACTCTGACCGGTGCCACACGCTCGATTTTCTATAAAACTCAAAAAGGAAGTGCGGTATGACGGTAGCCCTGTGGTGTGTGTTGATTGCTTTTATCCTGCCTTACCTGTGTATCGGCATCGCCAAGGCGGGCGGCAGGTACAGGCTGCAGGATAACCACGATCCCCGGGATTTCCTCGACGCGCTCGAAGGCGCACCCCGGCGTGCCTACGCCGCGCAATTGAACAGCTTCGAGATCGCCCCGTTTTTTGCTGCCGCCGTGATCGTCGCGCACCTGGCCGGCAACGCCGAGCTGGTAACCATCAACGTGCTTGCCGTGTTGTTCATCACCAGTCGTCTGCTGTACATCATCTGCTACCTGGCGGACTGGGCAATCCTGCGTTCGCTGGTATGGTTCGTCGGGGTGGGGTTGGTGCTGAGTTTCTTCTTTGTTTCGGTCTGAAGCAGGTTTGTAGAGGTCAGCGTTTGAGCGGTTCCCATCGCGATGAGCTCGCGATGAGGTCCCGCCCATCGACTCCAATCCTCAGGGATTGGCAGTGATCGCATTCGCCACCTGCGGCACTTGCGGCAAAGCCATACCCTTGGGCCAGAGCATCCAGATTTGTCCTTGTTGCTTCATGTCCCCCGCCAGTTGCCCCGCAGCCTCGCCGGTGCCCCAGAACAGGTCGGCCCGTACTTCGCCGGTAATCGCGCCGCCGGTGTCCTGGGCCGCGACGGGGCGATTCAAGGCGCTGCCATCGGGGCGAGTCGTGGATAGCCACAACAGGCTGCCAAGGGGGATTACCTTGCGATCCACCGCCACGCTGTAGCCGGCGGTGAGCGGTACGTTCAGCGAGCCGCGAGGGCCTTCGTTGCTGTCGGGGTTGCGGTTGAAGAATACATAGCTGGGGTTGCTCCCCAGCAACTCCGGAATCCGCTCCGGGTGGGCCTTGGCCCAGGCATTGATGGCGCCCATGGTCACGTCTTCTTTCTTCAGCTCGCCCTGTTCGACCAGCCACCGGCCGATGGGCCGATATGGGTGGCCGTTCTGGTCGGCGTAGCCGATGCGCACCTGGCGACCGTCATCGAGTCGAATACGCCCCGAACCCTGGATCTGCAGGAATTGCAGGTTCATCGGGTCTGTCAGCCAGGCGATAACTGGCGCCTTCACCCCTTGGGTCTCGATGGTAGTCGCGTCGTCGTAGGGTTTCAGCACTCGGCCTTCGAGGCGACCGCGCAGGCGCTTGCCCTTGAGTTCGGGATAGAGGCTGTCCAGTGCAACGACGATCATGTCCTCCGGCACGCCGTACACCGGGATATTCGCGGTAGCTGTTTGGGTGAGGCTGCCGGGATAGACCGGTTCGTAGTAGCCGGTGATCAGGCCGTTGGGGCTGTTGTCGCCCGAGCGTAGGCCATAGACGTCCAGGTGCTTTTTCATAAAGTTGCGTACGGCCGATGCGGTCTGCGGCACATTGGCCGCTGCCGCGCAGGTCGGGCCCCAGTTCGGGTCGGCCTTGAGCCGGGTGCAAGCGCTGCGCCAGGAACCGAAACCGGCCAGCAAGTCTTCGTCGGAGACCGAAGGCAGCGCCTCCCACGGTGCGCTGACATAAGTGGCGAGGGCGTGGGTCTTAGGCTCTTCGATTTTTTCACCGCGATTGCAGCCTGCCAGTAATGCGATCAGCGGTAGGGTCAACGCCAGGCTTTTCTGCCAGGGCTTGAAGCGGCTGTTCATGAAATTTTCCTTTGCAGTCGTTGAGCGCGGTCAGGCGCTCGACAACCCGTATTGTTGATAGGGCCATTGGTCTTTGCCCGCGACCCGGAGGATACTAGCGGCCGTTTCCCGTTCCGAGGCCAAGATGTTTGTAAGACGATTTTCCATGGTCGTGCTGGCTTGCCTGGTGTTGTCCGCCTGCGGTGGCGTCGACCCCAACTCCCCGCTGGGCCAGCGCAAGGCGATTTTCAAACAGATGCTCAAGACCAACGAAGAGTTGGGTGGCATGCTGCGCGGACGTATTCCATTTGACGGCGCACGTTTCGCTGAAGGCGCGGTAAAACTCGATCAACTGTCCCGCGAGCCGTGGAAGCACTTCCCACCGGTACGCGAGCAGGACCACACCAGCGCCTTGGACGAGGTCTGGCAAAAACAGGCGCGTTTCCAGGAGCTGGCCCGTAGCCTTGAGATTGCCACCGGTGAGTTGGTGGTGGCCAGCAAAGTCCAGCCCTACAGAGCCAGTCAGTTGGGACCGGCGGTGCAACAGGTCGAAGATGCGTGCAGTGCCTGTCACAAGGAATTTCGGGATTATTGATGTGGGGCAGCTGCAAGCCACAAGTTACAAGCTGCAAGCTTGAAGCTTGAAGCTTGAAGCCTACTTGTCCAACTCATCCACCGCTTCCTGCAGTTCCTTGCGCGAAGCCGCCAGTTTGTCCTTGCGCTTGTTGATCCTCTCCGCGTCGCCCTTCTTCATGGCTTTTTCCAAGTCGGCCTGACGGCGACTGACTTCATGCTTGGCCTCGAGCACTTTGTTCTCGCGCTCCTTGCGCAAGGAGGCGTCGGTGCAGTGGGTTGTGACTTCGCTCAGTGCCGTTTCGAGACCCGCCTGCTGCTCCTGATTGCCTCGGGACTTGGCCTGCTCGATCTGGTTGATGATGCCCTGGCGCTTGGCCGCGCAGCCGGTGAGCTCCGGGGTTTGCTCATCCGCCAATGAAGAGGTAGCCATGGCGCTGCATAACACCAGAAGGGCAACAGGGGGCAGGAAATTCATAGCAACTCCGTATAAAGACGCGCGGGCGGTCGGGCAGATGCGCTGTTTGACGCATGCCTACCCCTTGGGTTCAACCGCGCGGGGCCTGAATTAGAAGCCATCGACCCCTGCGGTGCGTAGTGTTTCAGTCAAGGCCAGCACCTGCGGGTCGCGAAAAAAAGCGCTTAGTTGCGCGGCGCGTCCCGGCCCGATGCCGGCCTCGGCTTGCCATTGTTCGGTGCTGCGCTCGGCCAATGCCTGCCACGGTCCGTCCAGCCTGGCCTGTGCGGTAGGCGGCAGGCCGAGGGCCTTGAGCCACTGGCGAAACGGTCGATGCCGGGCGCTGTCTAGGCTGGCAAGCAGTTGGGTACTGCTGCGTTCGCCGAAGCCGGCAATGGTAGCAAGCTCGGCGGCATCGAGGGTCAACCAATCGAGCAACCCGTCGAGTCGCCCGGCGGCCAGCAGTTTTTCCCAGGTGCCCGGGCCGACATGACGCAGGGCGAGCCCGTGCTTGCCGCTGAGCCAATCCAGGCGTGCCAGGAATTGACTCTCGCAGCCGGGCGTCGGTTGCCAGCAACTCAAGAAATGATAATCGGCCGCCGCTGGGGCACTCACGTCTTGGCGCTCCAGGCTGCGCAGCACAACCGCGTCGAGTCGCGGGATCGTCAGGCCGGCCAGGCTGATGGCAACGCGATCGCCGGGGCGTACGTCCATGTCCTCCCAGTGCTTGAGCGAGCTGACGCTCACCCGGCGGATCCTGCGGTCGTCGAGCAGGGTAGGTTCAATTTCCAGCACGGGCGTGATGCGTCCGGTACGACCGACCTTGAAGTTTACTTTGCGAACTTCGGCAAGGGCTTGGGCATACGGGTATTTCCAGGCCACGCTCCAGAAAGGCGCCTTGGCCTGCCAGCGGTCGGCGGATGGACGGCGGCTCTGGCGCAGGACGATTCCATCAGTGGCGAAGGGCAGCGGCGTGCGATACCAGTGGTTGCGCCAGTGCTCGGCATCGGCCAGGTGCCGGACGGGCTGGTTGTAGTCCAGGGTGTCAGCGAAGCCCAGCTCATTCAGCGCGGTCATCCGCTCGGGCAAGGTGTCCGGCCCTTCTGGCCAGTCCCAGGCGAACAGACCGATATATTGCGTATCGTGCGTCGTCAGGTTGCCGCGCGCCATCAGGCCCGCCACGGTCCCCCGGGCGTTCAAGCTGCCCCTGACGGCTTGGACGTGATCGTCCAGGCGCCGATACAACTCGCCTTGGACGACCACGCTCAAAGGCTGGCTCAGTTGCTGCGGAATGGCGTCGATCTTGCGCGCATTCGTGGTCCAGTCATGCCCGTGTTTGCCGTCGCCACGGCTGATCGCCTGCTGCAGGCGCCCTTCCCGATAGACGAGAGTCACTGCCACGCCATCGACTTTCGGCTGGATCCAGACATCTTCTCGGTGGCGTAGCCAGGCTCCCACCGTGTCGGCGTCCTTGAGTTTTTCCAGGCCGGTGTGAACGATCGGGTGCGCCACCTTTCCGCCCGCTGAGCGCAGCGGATTCGTGGGCGCGGCGAGGTTCAGGCAAGTGCGCCATTGGTCCAGCTGTTCGAGGGACTGGTCATAAAGTTCGTCGGCCACCAGGGATCGGCCGAGGCGGTGATAACTGTCGTCCCAAGTGTCTATCTGCTGTTGCAGCGCGGCGATTTCTGCTCGGGCGCGCTCGGCGGGCCAGTCGGGGCAGGGCGCGGCGACTGCAGGGACAGTGACGAATAGCAGGCAGGCAAGTACATGAAAAAGCGCTGGCATCGAAGCATCCTTGCTTGGTTGAGTACCTGAAGGCTAGTCATTGCCTGGGAAGTCGCGAGACTTGGAGCGTTACCGGATTTTGCGGAGCCTGATGGCGAAGTCGCGGCGGTACAGTTGAGGTATGAATTCGTCGCGCAACTGTCCCTTGAACCCCTCGACGACCGGCGCAGAATGGGCCTTCGACTCGTCGCTGCCAGGAGCGCCCCGATGGACCTGACGACCCTCGCTGTTTTCATCCCAGCCTGCTTTGCGTTGAACATGGCGCCGGGGCCTAACAATCTCCTGTCCATCAGTAACGCTTCGCGCTATGGCTTCGTCCGGGCGTGCAGTGGCGGTGCCGGCCGGTTGCTGGCGTTTGCGATCATGATTGCCTTGGCGGCAGTAGGGCTGACCGCCGTCCTGCACACTTCCGAGTTGTTATTCCTGGGGATCAAGCTCGTTGGTGCCGGTTATCTGTTCTTTCTCGCCGTGCAGTTGTGGCGGGCTCAGCCTGAAACCGACAGCGAGGCGGCGATGACCTCCACGAGCATGGCCAGTCTGGCGCGTCAGGAATTCCTGGTGGCGATTGGCAATCCGAAAGCGATCCTGCTGTTTACCGCGTTCCTGCCGCAGTTCGTTGACCGCTCCGGCACCGTCACCCAGCAATTCGCGGTGCTCGGCGGGCTCTTCCTGGCGTTGGAATGCGTTGCCATCGGCTTGTATTGCTACATGGGTATTTATGCGCGACGACTGTTTGCCCGGCCGAGTGGCAAGCGGCTGTTCAATCGGATGTGCGCGGGGTTGTTGGCGAGCGCGGCTTCGTTCTTGCTGGTGGCGCGGCGGGCCTGAACAGCGGATACAAAAAAGCCCCTGGCGACTACATCGCCAGGGGCTTTTTCATTTCATCGGGTATTACAGGCCGGCAGCGGCGCGCAGGGCGTCAGCGCGGTCGGTCTTTTCCCAGGTGAACGTGGTGAACGTGTCGTCACCCACGGTCTTGGTCTGCGGCGTGCGGCCGAAGTGGCCGTAGGCTGCGGTCTCCTGGTACATCGGGTGCAGCAGGTCGAGCATGGTGGTGATCGCGTATGGACGCAGGTCGAACACTTCGCGGACCAGGTTGATGATCTTGTCATCGCCAATCTTGCCGGTACCGAAGGTGTTCAGCGAGATCGACGTAGGCTGGGCGACGCCAATGGCGTAGGACACCTGGATCTCGCAGCGCTCGGCCAGGCCGGCGGCGACGATGTTCTTGGCGACATAACGACCGGCGTAGGCCGCCGAACGGTCAACCTTGGATGGATCCTTGCCGGAGAACGCGCCGCCACCGTGACGGGCCATGCCGCCGTAGCTGTCGACGATGATCTTGCGACCGGTCAGGCCGCAGTCTCCCACCGGGCCGCCAATGATGAACTGGCCAGTAGGGTTAATGTGGAACTGGGTGTCCTTGGACAGCAATTCGGCAGGCAGTACGTGCTTGACGATCAGTTCCATCACGCCTTCGCGCAGGTCTTTGTAGGACACTTCCGGGTTGTGCTGGGTCGACAGCACGACGGCGTCGATGCCAACGACCTTGCCGCCTTCGTAACGGCAGGTCACTTGCGACTTGGCGTCCGGGCGCAGCCAAGGCAGCAGGCCGGATTTACGGGCTTCAGCCTGACGCTGGACCAACTGGTGCGAGAAGGTGATCGGCGCTGGCATCAGCACGTCGGTTTCGTTGCTGGCGTAGCCGAACATCAGGCCCTGGTCGCCAGCGCCCTGGTCTTCCGGCTTGGCGCGGTCAACGCCCTGGTTGATGTCGGGGGACTGCTTGCCGATGATGTTCATCACGCCGCAGGTCGCGCCGTCGAAGCCGACGTCGGAGCTGTTGTAGCCGATGCCCAGGATCACATCGCGAACGATCTGTTCCAAGTCGACCCAGGCCGAGGTGGTGACTTCGCCGGCGATGATCGCCACGCCCGTTTTCACCAGAGTCTCGCACGCCACGCGGGCGAACTTGTCTTCAGCAATGATGGCGTCCAGCACCGCATCAGAAATCTGGTCGGCGATTTTGTCCGGATGCCCTTCAGACACGGACTCGGAGGTGAAAAGGGAGTATTCGCTCATCTCGATGTTTTCCTACAAGTTACCGATGGTGAGTGTCGCCAGCCGGTCGCTGAAAATGGCGGACCTGAATCTGGAAACCATTACGTAAGCCTACATAGAGGCTTTCCCCGGGCACGAGGCCCGCAGCGGTGGCCCAACGGGCCAGATCGTCCTGTTCAAACCCCAACCATAGATCACCGCAGGCCTCCTTGGCCCAACTCTGGTTGTGGCTGCATAACTCTGTCACCAACAGGCTACCGCCCGGTTGCAACAGGTTGGCCATGTGCTTGAGCGCATCGGCCGGCGCGGCAAAATGATGAAGCACCATATTCAATACAACGCAGTCGGCCCGCAGGTTCACGCTGTTAAGGGCGTCGGCCAGTTGCAGGCTGACGTTAGCCAGCGCCTCACGCTCGCACACCTGGCGGGCCAGCTCCAGCATGGCCGGGCTGTTGTCCAGCGCCGTCACCTGGCCGAAGCGCCGCGCCAGTTCCGGAAGGAAAGCACCGTCGCCGGGGCCGACTTCAATGGCCGTGGCAGCCGGCTCGAAGCTCAATTTGTCCAGCAGCGCCACAACGCTGTCACGGTACTGCGGCAGTCCTGCGATCAAATCCTGCTGGGCGCGAAATTTCTCTGCCACCCGTGCGAAGAAATCCTGGCTGGCTGCAGCCCGTTGCCCGTGTACCTGGGCGATGCGCGCCTGCACGTCGATCGGCAGATCCAGCTCATCCACTTCCTCCAGCAGCGCGGCGTGCAGCTTGCCGCCCAGAAGGTCGGTATGGGGCAGGGCGCGGCGATAAAAAATCGCATTGCCTTCACGGCGGGTCGCCACCAGGTCAGCCTGGGCCAGCACTTTAAGGTGATGGCTCATGCCGGATTGGCCGATACCAAAGATCTGCGCCAGTTCCAGCACGCCGAATGAGTCGTTGGCCAGGGCGCGCAATACATTGAGCCGCAACGGATCGCCGCCGGCCTTGCAAAGGGCCGCCAGCTCATCGCAATCGTCATGGCGAATGGAAGGCACGCGTAAATTCATGGACGGCAGTCTAGTGACCGGTCTGGCCCATCGCAAGGGCAATATCAAAAAGTTTTGATATTGCTCGATAAATGGCACTTCCCGAAGGAGGCGTGACTCTACCCACCATCAGCGGAAAGGTTTCACCCAGCTAATGCGACGTTATCCGCCGCAAATATCGCCTTTGGACGACTATCTGATTGCCCAAGGCGGGTGGGTGAGGGAAAATGCTCGCCTTTTTTCAGTTTCGTTATTCAAAACCCAGGAGATCAGCGATGCCCAGCCGTCGTGAGCGTGCCAATGCCATTCGTGCCCTTAGCATGGATGCCGTGCAAAAGGCCAACAGCGGCCATCCCGGTGCCCCCATGGGTATGGCGGATATCGCCGAGGTGCTATGGCGCGACTACCTCAAGCACAGCCCGAGCAACCCAGCGTTTGCTGACCGTGACCGCTTCGTGCTGTCCAACGGCCACGGCTCGATGTTGATCTACTCGCTGCTGCACCTGACCGGCTACGACCTGTCGATCGATGACCTGAAGAACTTCCGCCAGCTGCATAGCCGCACCCCGGGCCACCCGGAATATGGCTATACCCCGGGCGTGGAGACCACCACCGGTCCATTGGGCCAGGGCCTGGCCAATGCCGTGGGTTTTGCCTTGGCGGAAAAAGTCCTGGCCGCGCAGTTCAATCGTCCAGGTCACAACGTAGTCGATCACCACACCTACGTGTTCCTGGGTGATGGCTGCATGATGGAAGGCATTTCCCATGAAGTCGCCTCTCTGGCCGGCACCCTGGGCCTGGACAAGCTGATCGCGTTCTATGATGACAACGGCATTTCCATCGACGGCGAAGTCGAAGGCTGGTTCACCGACGACACCCCGAAGCGTTTCGAGGCCTACAACTGGCTGGTGATCCGCAACGTCGACGGTCACGACCCTGAAGAAATCAAGATTGCCATCGAGACCGCTCGCAAGAGCACCCAGCCGACCCTGATCTGCTGCAAGACCACCATCGGTTTCGGCTCGCCGAACAAGCAAGGCAAGGAAGATTGCCACGGCGCGCCACTGGGTGCCGAGGAAATCGCCCTGACCCGCGCCGCGTTGAAGTGGGAGCACGGTCCGTTCGAAATTCCGGCCGACATCTATGCCGAATGGGACGCCAAGGAAAAAGGCCGCGCGGCCGAAGCCGAGTGGGACCAGCGTTTCGCGGCCTATTCCGCCGAATTCCCTGAGCTGGCCAACGAGCTGGTGCGTCGTCTCAGCGGCGAGCTGCCGGCCGATTTCGCCGAGAAGGCTTCTGCCTATATCGCTGAAGTCGCGGCCAAGGGCGAGACCATCGCCAGTCGCAAGGCCAGCCAGAACACCCTGAACGCCTTTGGCCCGCTGTTGCCGGAACTGCTCGGCGGCTCGGCCGACCTGGCCGGTTCCAACCTGACGCTGTGGAAAGGCTGCAAAGGCGTCAGCGCCGAGGACGCCAGCGGCAACTACATGTACTACGGCGTTCGCGAGTTCGGCATGAGCGCGATCATGAACGGCGTTGCCCTGCACGGCGGCCTGGTGCCTTACGGCGCGACCTTCCTGATGTTCATGGAATACGCCCGCAACGCCGTGCGCATGTCGGCGCTGATGAAAAAACGCATTCTGTACGTGTTCACCCACGATTCCATCGGCCTGGGCGAAGACGGCCCGACGCATCAGCCGATCGAGCAACTGGCGAGCCTGCGCTGTACGCCGAACCTGGACACCTGGCGCCCATGCGACGCCGTGGAATCGGCCGTGGCCTGGAAACATGCCATCGAGCGTAACGACGGTCCGTCGGCGCTGATCTTCTCGCGTCAGAACCTGCAGCATCAGGAACGCGATGCTGGCCAGATCAGCGACATCAGCCGTGGCGGCTACGTGCTCAAGGACTGCATCGGCGAGCCTGAGCTGATTCTGATCGCCACCGGTTCGGAAGTGGGCCTGGCCGTTCAGGCGTTTGACAAGCTGACCGCGCAGGGCCGCAACGTGCGCGTCGTGTCCATGCCGTGCACCAGTGTGTTCGATGCCCAGGATGCCGGCTACAAGCAGGCCGTGCTGCCGCTGCAAGTCAGCGCGCGGATTGCCATTGAAGCCGCCCATGCCGATTACTGGTACAAGTATGTGGGCCTGGAAGGCCGCGTCATCGGCATGACCACCTACGGCGAATCGGCCCCTGCGCCAGCGCTGTTCGAGGAATTCGGCTTCACCCTGGAAAATATCCTGGGTCAGGCTGAAGAACTGCTGGAAGACTGATCCGCAAACAGGTTGTCTGTTCTGACGCTATTGTGAGCAAGCTCGCTCCCACACGGTTTTTACCGGTCTTGTGGGAGCGGGCTTTTCAGCGATAGCGCTGGCCCAGACGACGCTGCCTCAATGGTTCAACCCGATCAGAGAGCCCCATGCCCCAACCGCGTCCCTACAAAGTTGCACTCAACGGCTACGGCCGCATTGGTCGTTGCGTCTTGCGTGCGTTGTTCGAGCGAGGGGCCTCGGCCGGTTTCGAAATCGTGGCGATCAATGATCTGGCTGACATGGCCAGCATCGAATACCTGACACGCTTTGACTCCACCCACGGCCGGTTCCCCGGCGAAGTGCGGGTCGAGGGCGATTGTCTGCATATTAATGGCGATTGCGTGAAGGTCCTGCGCAGCGCCACCCCCGAAGGCATTGATTGGGCGTCCCTGGGCGTTGATCTGGTGCTTGAATGCTCCGGTGCCTACAACACCCGCGACGATGGCCAGCGCTTCATTGCTGCGGGTGCGCCACGGGTGCTGTTCTCCCAGCCGATGGCCAGCGAGGCGGATGTCGACGCCACCATCGTCTACGGGGTGAACCAGGATTGCCTGACCGGCGAGGAGCTGCTGGTGTCCAACGCGTCCTGCACCACCAACTGCGGCGTGCCGCTGTTGCGTCTGCTGGATCAGGCCATTGGTCTGGAATACGTGTCGATCACCACGATCCATTCGGCGATGAACGACCAGCCGGTGATCGACGCCTATCATCACGAGGACTTGCGCCGGACCCGTTCGGCCTTTCAATCGGTGATTCCGGTGTCCACTGGTCTGGCGCGTGGCATCGAACGGCTGTTGCCGGAACTTGCCGGGCGAATTCAGGCCAAAGCCGTGCGGGTGCCGACGGTCAACGTGTCCTGCCTCGACATTACGATGCAGACCGTGAGCGATACCGACGCCACCGAGGTCAACCGGATCCTGCGCGAAGCCGCCACCAGCGGCCCGCTCAAAGGCCTTCTGGCCTACACCGAATTGCCTCACGCCAGTTGTGATTTCAACCACGACCCACATTCGGCCATTGTCGATGCCAGCCAGACCCGCGTTTCCGGGCCCCGGCTTGTGAACATCCTGGCCTGGTTCGATAACGAATGGGGTTTTGCCAATCGAATGCTGGACGTTGCCGAGCATTACCTGCAAACCGCTTCCAATAAACCTGCTCTCTAAACAGTTACCCAGGAATTGCGACCCATGACCGTGTTGAAGATGTCCGACCTCGATCTGCAAGGTAAGCGCGTACTGATCCGCGAAGACCTCAACGTCCCCGTCAAGGACGGTGTTGTCACCAGCGACGCGCGTATCCTGGCCTCGCTGCCGACCATCAAGCTGGCCCTGGAAAAAGGCGCGGCCGTGATGGTTTGCTCCCACCTGGGCCGTCCGACCGAGGGCGAGTTCTCAGCCGAAAACAGCCTCAAGCCTGTCGCCGATTACCTGAGCAAGGCCTTGGGCCGCGAAGTGCCGCTGGTGGCCGATTACCTGGGCGGCGTCGACGTCAAGGCCGGCGACGTCGTGCTGTTCGAAAACGTGCGCTTCAACAAGGGCGAGAAAAAGAACGCCGATGAACTGGCCCAGCAATACGCCGCCCTGTGCGACGTGTTCGTAATGGACGCGTTCGGCACGGCTCACCGTGCCGAGGGCTCGACCCACGGCGTGGCGAAATTCGCCAAAATCGCCGCTGCCGGCCCGCTGCTGGCAGCCGAACTGGATGCGTTGGGCAAGGCCCTGGGCTCTCCGGCCCAACCGATGGCCGCTATCGTTGCCGGTTCCAAGGTTTCCACCAAGCTGGATGTGCTCAACAGCCTGAGCCAGGTCTGCAATCAGCTGATCGTCGGCGGCGGCATCGCCAACACCTTCCTCGCCGCAGCCGGTCACCCAGTCGGCAAGTCGCTGTACGAGCCGGATCTGTTGGATACCGCCCGTGAAATTGCCGGCAAAGTCAGCGTGCCGCTGCCAGTGGACGTGGTCGTTGCCAAGGAGTTCGCCGAGAGCGCCACCGCCACGGTCAAGCTAATCGCTGACGTGGCCGAGGACGACATGATCCTCGACATCGGCCCACAAACCGCCGCCAACTTTGCCGAACTGCTGAAATCTTCCAAGACTATCCTGTGGAACGGTCCGGTCGGTGTGTTCGAGTTCGACCAGTTCGGCAACGGCACCAAGGTGTTGGCCCAGGCCATCGCTGAAAGCGCCGCGTTTTCAATCGCTGGCGGTGGCGACACCCTGGCGGCCATCGATAAATATGGCGTGGCCGAGCAGATCTCCTACATTTCTACCGGTGGCGGCGCGTTCCTCGAATTCGTCGAAGGCAAAGTGCTGCCGGCCGTGGAAGTCCTGGAAAGCCGGGCCAAGGCCTGAGGCAACGTTGACCAGGCAAAGGAGTGTTCCGATGGTCAAGACGTTCATGACGCTGCTGGCCGCGACATTGCTGGCGGCCTGCTCGAGCAGCCCGAAAGCCACGACGCCCGATACTGCGGCGCCAACGCCCGAGGAAGGCTGCTACCAGGCTGACTGGCAGGCCGAGACCAACCCGGTGCTGAACAAGCGATCCGGCCCGGACGGCCTGGATAAATACGAGACGCAAGCGCCGGTCAAGGAACATGGTTGCCCTTGACGGGTCAGACTCTTTAACTCAGGGCGGGCGGCGCGGGCCGTCAGCCGAGGAACACGGATGAAAGGCTTTATCGCCGTTGTGGCATTGGCGTTGTTGGCCGGTTGCTCGCAACTGGGTTTTTTGCAGTCGTCCGAGCCTGCCGTAGGGGGCTGGACGAGCTGGACGTGTGACAGCGAGGCCAAGGTGCTCTGGCGTTATACCGATGCCGCTCACAAGGAAGTCGACGTACGCCTGGGAGGCGCCGAGAAGGTCTATCACCTCAAGCTGGAACCGGGCGCTGAAGGTTCGCTGTACAGTGATGACATGCTGGCGTTTCACGTAAAAGGCGAGGAAGGCCTGGCATATTGGGTCGCTACCAATGACTTGATTGGGCGTGGCTGCAAGGCTGATTGAACTGATTCCAAGGCCCCGTGCAAGCGCTACGATTTTTGCAACACCGAACACGCAGGCCGGGCCAGCCCGACCGGCAATGACTTGAATAGCCGCCGCCGCTCCGGCAGGCTGGCACGATTAACGACCCTCGACCGGGAGAGACACACACAATGGCACTTATCAGCATGCGTCAGATGCTGGACCACGCAGCCGAGTTCGGCTACGGCGTCCCAGCCTTTAACGTCAACAACCTTGAGCAGATGCGCGCCATCATGGAAGCCGCTGACAAGACTGACTCCCCGGTGATCGTCCAGGCTTCGGCCGGTGCCCGCAAATACGCCGGCGCGCCGTTCCTGCGTCACCTGATCCTGGCGGCGATCGAAGAATTCCCGCACATCCCGGTGTGCATGCACCAAGACCACGGCACCAGCCCTGACGTCTGCCAGCGCTCCATCCAACTGGGCTTCAGCTCGGTGATGATGGACGGTTCCCTGGGCGAAGACGGCAAGACCCCGACCGATTACGAATACAACGTGCGCGTGACCCAGCAGACCGTCGCCATGGCCCACGCCTGCGGCGTCTCGGTGGAAGGCGAGCTGGGTTGCCTGGGCTCTCTGGAAACCGGCATGGCCGGTGAAGAAGACGGCATCGGCGCCGAAGGCGTTCTGGATCACAGCCAGATGCTGACCGACCCGGAAGAAGCCGCGGATTTCGTCAAGAAAACCCAGGTCGACGCCCTGGCCATCGCCATCGGCACCAGCCACGGCGCCTACAAGTTCACCAAGCCACCTACCGGCGACGTGCTGGCGATCGACCGCATCAAGGAAATCCACAAGCGCATCCCTAACACCCACCTGGTGATGCACGGCTCGTCCTCGGTGCCGCAGGAGTGGCTGGCGATCATTAACCAGTACGGTGGCGACATCAAGGAAACCTACGGCGTGCCGGTTGAAGAAATCGTCGAGGGCATCAAGTACGGTGTGCGCAAGGTCAACATTGACACTGATCTGCGTTTGGCTTCGACCGGTGCGATGCGTCGCTTGATGGCGACCAACCCGAGCGAGTTTGACCCGCGTAAGTTCTTCGGTGCGACCGTGACGGCGATGCGTGATGTGTGCATTGCCCGTTATGAGGCGTTTGGTACGGCGGGTAATGCTTCGAAGATCAAGCCTATTTCTTTGGAAGCTATGTATCAGCGGTATTTGAAGGGTGAGTTGAACGCTAAGGTTAATTGATGATTTAGCGCTGTGAGAAAACCCGCAGAGATGCGGGTTTTTTTTATGGGTGGGGTTTCTTGTTTTTGTGTGTATATCCGTTTTTTTTGTAACGGCTACTTATGGTTCCGCTCTTACAGCGGCTCACTTTTGAGAAGCGCAAAAGTAAGCAAAACGCTTTTGCCCCACCACTCGGTGCCTCGCTAGGGCTCGGCATGCCCTCACTCCGGCATTGCTCCATGGGCCCGCCGCGAAGGGCCATCCATGGCCCAGCGCAGCTATCCCGGCATCCATGCCGGGATGCCCACTCCACAATGCCTGCGTTCGGCCATCGTGGTTAACGGGGCGCCCGAGATCAACGTCCACGCCGAGGCGGCTTTATAGCCGACCTGGCTCTTGGTGGGACCGCGTTTCCCCTGTGCGAACCGAAGTGCGCCCCAGAAGTTGGACACCCTATCCAACCTCCGGGGTGTTTTCATGAGTAAGTACACATCGCAATTCAAGCTGTCCGCTATCAC